>CAXBLS010000019.1:0-34730 GCA_963976585.1 uncultured Kordiimonadaceae bacterium | reverse complement strand
CATCAAGACGCGCACCAGCAACAGATTGAACGGCTTCGGTTTTTGAAATTTTCTTGGATTTAAGGCGATCTTGATTTTTCATGTTCAAAAAGTCAGTGTTACCACCAGTGTTAAGCTGGTAAGTACGCTCAAGAACAACACCGCGCTTGGCAAAAAGGTCGGTGAGTGTTCTGTGTGTGATTGTTGCACCGAGCTGGGCTTTAATATCATCACCAATGATCGGAAGATTAGCATCTTCAAATTTCTTGGCCCACTCAGGGTTCGACGCAATGAATACAGGCATGTTGTTAATAAAAGCAATTCCCGCTTCAAGCGCGCATTCAGCGTAGAACTTGGCTGCTTCTTCAGAACCAACTGGCATATAGTTTGTAAGAATTTCCGCACCACTTTCTTTTAGCTCACGAACGATTTCTTCCTTCGTCGCAGAAGGTTGGTCAGAAACAATAAATGTACGGGCGTCATCAAAATCAGCCATATGCTCAGAAACACCGTCAAGAACGTTACCCATTTTAACAATGGTGCCGCTTTTTGGCATTTGATCATGAAAGACGGTTGTGCAGTTTGGTTTTTCAAAGATCGCTTCGTTAAGGTCTTTACCCACTTTGCGGGCATCAACATCAAACGCAGCCACAACTTCGATATCGCAAGGACGGTATCCGGCAACATCCCAGTGCATAAGGCCCGGTACGATTTTTTCGTTTCCAACACGCTCAGGCGTATAATGATAAATACCCTGAATAAGTGAACTTGCGCAGTTTCCGATACCTGCTATGGCAATTTTAATTTTCGACATTTATTTTACCTTTGTCATTTTTAAATCTTTAATTTGAACCTCACATAAAAAGCCCATTTCCTGAGGCGCTTATACATCATATGACATATTTATGACAAGCGTTTAACAGTTACATGAAACCCGCGAAATCCCCATGGTTAAAATTCAAACTTGGAACTGCCACAATTTTGCTTTATAGCAGTGGTGTCTTTAAAATAATTAAAACGAAAATACGGAGTATTTTAATGCCATTCACCCTTAATAAGTTCGGTAAGATCGTCGCAGTTCCAATGGTTGGTCTGTTTATTGTATCTTGTTCCGAACAATCAACCGAGCCAGCAGCGGCTCAAAACGCAGATACTATGGAGCAAGCCGTGAGCAGTGAAGCAAGTTTTTTAGATGAAAATAAAAATAAAGAAGGCGTGGTCGTCACCGAAAGCGGCCTACAATATAAAGTTCTTCTTGAAGGTTCAGGAGACCGCCCGATGGCAACTGATATGGTTACTGTCCATTATGAAGGCACGCTCATCGACGGCACCGTCTTTGACAGCAGCATCGCCCGCGGCCAACCCGCTGAATTTCCACTTAATCGCGTAATCCGCGGTTGGACAGAAGGCGTTCAACTGATGAAAGAAGGCGCCAAGTATAAATTCTTTATCCCCTCTGCCCTTGCCTACGGCGAGCGCGGCACACCCGGCGGCCCAATTGGCCCAAATGAAGATCTAATTTTCACAGTTGAACTCATTCGCGTGAATTAAATCTAAAAGTAACATGTTGTGAAAAAGGGGTTTTAACAGCCCCCTTTTTTTGTGCCCCTGATATCTGCGATTAAATGCGTGACACAACAGAAATGACTTCCTAAATTTAGTGAATTCAACGGATATTCGTAAAATGCTCATTTGACCGAAAGCAGCCGCTCATTTGTCTTCTCTATTGATGATGTCGGGATCTAAGCCCATTATTTCCATTCGGTCCCGCCATCTCTTATACGCAAGAGCTTGCATGTCTTCTACCCTATCTGTTTCATCGGTAATCTCTAGTCCAATTAACGTCTCAACAATATCTTCCTGTGTGATCAGGCCCTGAATTGTTCCAAATTCATCAACCACCAATGCCATGTGACTTTTTTCATGCATCAATAAATCAAAAACATCCGACGTGTTGCGATTGTCCAGAACCATTAAGACCTCTCGTCGAAATTCCGACAGTGGCTTATCAAACTGATCTTTGGCCTGTGCGATAAGCAGGTCTGTTTTTAACACATAGCCGTTCATATCATCGCGAGATTCGTCATAAAGCGGTATACGAGAGAAGGGCTTGTCGTCATGCTTCAAGAAAAATTCCTGCACCGTCATTGTAGCGGATTGTGCAAAAATCACGGACCGCGGGGTCATGATCGTCCGCACCGATAATTTGCTGATATTCATTAAATTCTTAACGATTTTAAGCTCTTTCGGCTGCAGCAATCCTTCTTCGGTGCCAATTTCCGCCATTGCCTTTATCTCAGCACGACTAAAGGTAATGTCACCTGCGCCTGAACGAGAAATCAGGCGGGTCAGCTTTTCTGACATCCACACAAACGGGAACAACATCCGCGTTAACCACTCAATTAATATCGCGAAAGTGGGTGCCAATTGCTTCCAATAATTAGCCCCTAGGGTCTTTGGAATAATTTCAGATAACACAAGAATAAGAAGCGTCAAAATGGCAGATGTAATTCCCAAATACTGATTGCCAAACAACAGGGATGATTGTGCGCCGACACCTGCGGCACCAACCGTGTGCGCAATCGTATTGGCTGTTAAGATCGCGGCCAGTGGACGGTCAAGATTATCGGTCAATTTATGTAAAATCAGCGCAGATTTAATACCCTTATTTTTTAACGCAGCGACATAAGACGGGCGAACAGATAGCAAAACCGCTTCAGATATTGAACAAAAACTGGAAACAATCAGAGCCAACAATAAATATGTAATTAATAGGGTCATCTTACGATGTATTCCTCAAATGGTTTATTGCAACTATATATAGATATTCACGAGTACCATGCCAAGCTAAATCAGTTTTATTGATAGTTGCTATTTGGTATAAGAAAGACGCTCGACTTCGAAAACCTGGCAGAAAGGTTTAACCAATTTGTTGCAGCGACCAGTTGAGATTGCCACCCAAAGCAAATGCTCAAGAGAAGATCATCTATTAATCAAGAGATATGATTGTTCCTATAGTATCAATTCCTTAAAAAATTGCCCAATTCACTTAAGCGGATCATCAGAGACAATTTTACCAAGATTAATATAATCTTCTCTGCGAATTTCTTCCAATATCTTCATTACAGAGCTAGAATCTACCCCTATCGAAGACATTGCTATTGCCCCGATTTGTAGACTTGCCTCAAGAGTTTCGGGAACCGCGCGTGTTGCACCAGAGATTTCCAATTGCTCAACGTGAGCTAAGTCCTTTGCTCGAACCACTATGGAGAGATCTTGCGAAAACTCACGCAACGCAGTAACAATATTACCCGCCATTAAATGCTGATCAATTGTAACCACGGCACCCCTAGCCCGCATCGCCCCTGCTGATTTCAATATTTCGATTTGACTAGCATCTCCAAAATATACAGGCATGCCCTTAGAACGACAAACAGCAATCCGTTTTGCATCCAGATCTAGAGCTACATACGGGATATTACTAGCCGAGAGAATTTTAGCCACAGTTTGCCCTACACGACCAAATCCAGCTATTAAAATATGGTCGGTGATATCCTCATCTATCGGTTTAATACTCAGTGAAGCAATATCTTCGGAGCTTTCCCAATAAAATGATACTTTTTTACCAGCATAGGCCATGAACGGTGTGGCAACCATGGTCAGAGTAATAACAGCCAGAAGTAGCTGAGTAACCTCGGCAGTTAGCAGCCCCAACACATTAGCTGACAGAAAGAGAACAAATCCGAACTCTCCACCTTGAGAAAGAATTAGTCCTGCCCTCGAGGAAACGCTTTTAGACAATCCGAATACTCGACATAATGAGGCAGTAATAAGGCTCTTACCTAACAAAAGGCAAGCAACCAGCAATACAATTTGAGCCAGATTATCTTTGATAAATATTATATCAATTGACATACCAACAGTCATAAAAAACAATCCAAGGAGTATTCCTCTAAATGGCCGTATGTCTGCTTCTACTTGATGCCTATACCGCGACAGTCGACAGAAGTTCGGTCTCCGACAATAAGAGCCCCGCTAGGAACGCGCCTAATACCATCGAAATTTCTACAAGCGACATTAACCACCCAGTCCCAAGAACCACAAGTAGAGTGGTCGCGACGAACAGCTCAGAACTATTAGTATCAGCAATAATCCTATATAGGGGTCTCATGATAATTCGACCAATCACAATAACTAAGAGTAATGCGACCACTGCTTTACCAACAGCTATTCCCATGGTCACTAAAAAAGAACCTTCTCCTGGCCCTAATAATGTAACCAGCATGAGCAGAGGTACAATCGCAAGGTCTTGAAACAGAAGTATAGCAAATGAGACTTTTCCGTATGGCGTTCCTCTATCTCCATTTTCTGTCAATATTTGCAAAACGAATGCTGTGGAAGAAAGTGCAAGTCCCCCACCTATGATTATTGCTGCTTCCCGTGTTGAGCCAATTGACCAGGCAATCACACTTATAATAGTTGCGGTTAGCGCAACTTGAAGAGCACCCAAACCAAAAACGTATTGCCGTAGAGCCCGCAACCGTTCAAAAGAAAATTCCAAACCAATCATAAACAAGAGAAACACGACACCAAACTCGGCTAGCGCATGAGCGCTTTCTGAATCCCGAACTACCGCAAAACCAAATGGGCCAATTAACATGCCTGCTGCTAGATAACCGAGAACGGGGCTAGTCCTTAAACGTCGAAACGCCGGAACAACCAACACAGCCGCTAAGAGGAAAATCAAGACGTCATATAAAATCTCTGAATCGTGCACCCGTGTTCTCCGAACTGGATTTAATGTTCAATATATTCAAGGAAATAGATCATTCAATATTATCTGTAAATTGATCCATTATCTATAATTATCGGAATTTTTAAAAATTCCCACGCCAACCAAATCAAGGGCCTTAATTTATAGAATTCCAAATAAATGTCTGGAATTCAAGCAACTATATTGCTCTGAAATTGAGGGTTAATAGCCGAAACATACTTTCTATTCCATCTCGCAATTGCTAATTTAAGATCGTAGATTCAGCAGAACTACTGGGAGAGAAAAATGAGGTGGTTTAAGAACATTCTATTAGTAGCTGATTCCATAAACCCATCGCCCGAAGTATTTCAAAATACACTTGAACTTACCCAAAGAAACAAAGCCCAACTTACGGCATTGATTGCACTGGAAAGTTTGCCAAGCTATCTAAATCGCCTCACTCCCCATAATTTCCGCAAACTTAGGGTCGATGCAATTGAGGATGTTTTAAAAAATCTAAAGAAAATGGGTCGAAAGCAGACACTCAAATTTCTTCAAATTCTCTTTAAAAATCACGACTATGATGGTGATGGTAGTTGCGTAGGCTGACGGTGTACTATGACCGTAAGAGCCCTTCCTACCAAAAGAAATGGTGCCACTAGAGAGAAACGGAACCTCGATTATTCTTGTCGTGGATTAGGACTATTGAAAACTTATTTTTCAAAAAATAAGTGGTCCCGATTGGCTTTTGCACAAATTGTGAGGGGAGTGTTTATACAGAATAAACCGGGACCACCTAAACTCAATATACTCAACTCAAAAAAACTTCGACTCATACATGCTCAAAAACATTAACGTCTGTTATTTACAATTTTCCAGTCGCCGTCTGGCTGGCGGCAGGCTGTGCCGTAGGCATTTTGGGTTTCACCGCCAATGGTGACTGTTTGCTGGTATTCGCGGCAATATTGTCCATCATCATTTTGAACTGCCGGTTGCGGCGTATAAGTACCCGAATTTCCAGTATCAGGGTTATACCAGCTAGAGGATTGACCGGATGGATATTGCTCGAATGCGACCTGCTGCGCTCTATACATTTCGCGCTTATCTTTTTCGTCAAGTGATCGACCAATGGTGTTACCAATGATACCACCAGCGAGGGCACCGATGACCATTCCATTTCCACTGCCGCCGCGGCCATTATCGGAAATTGCTGAACCAATCAATGCACCGCCAACCGCACCCATAAAAGTGCCCATACCTTCTTTGGATCCTTGCTCACAAGCCGAAAGGGTAAAGGCAATTAGAATAATCGCTGTAATCTTTGTCATTTTTCTGTCCTCACATACCGTTAATATAAAAACAGTATAGCAACACTTAAATGAATGAAGTCTGAATGCGGGGTTCAGCCAAAAGTAAGTTTCGGTTCAGAAAACTATACCGATGGTAGTATTAACTTAGCCAACAACCCGCTACCAGTGTTTGATTTACGATTATCCGATAAACTGATGTTTCCGCCGTAGAGCGCGGCAAGGTCTTTAACGATCGAAAGACCAAGACCGCTACCGGGTGTTTTTTCATCTAAGCGGCCGCCACGCGCAAAAACAGCGGCACGTTTACTTGCTTCAATGCCTGGGCCATCGTCGGCTATTTCTATGACAATCCGGTCACCGTCTTTACGGCAGTCCACGGTAATATTCTTCTCAGCCCATTTGGCGGCATTTTCCATAATATTTCCCGCCATTTCTTCAAAGTCATTAACCTCGCCTTTGAAGATCAGCTCTTGTTCGTCAATTGCGTAATTTACGACAATATTTTTACCTTCGTAAATCTTATTTAACGCACGCGCGATATTGTTTATAGAAGGCAGGATGGGTGTATGGCTGCTGATGGTTTTTATATTTGCCACAGCGCGGGCACGCGCCAGATAATGTTCAACATATTTGAGCATATTTTCTGTTTGTTTGGCCACAGTTTCAGCCATTTGACCATCATTCATGCGCGCTTCATTTCTAAGCACGGCAATTGGCGTCTTTAACGCATGGGCGAGATTTCCAACCTGCGTCCTTGAGCGTTCGACGATTTCGTTATTGTGATCAAGCAGGGCATTAAGCTCATCCGCAAGCGGTTGAATTTCACTGGGAAAATCAGTTGGCAAATAGTCTTTATCACCATTTCTAACTTTAGCGAGCGATTCTTTAATATGTGCCAACGGCCTGAGCCCGAGAAAAACCTGCAACAATGAAGCGGCAATCAATCCTACACCGAGTGCACCCAACCCAATAAGCAATATGTTATCAAAGCGAACTGCCTGCTCGTCGATCTCAGCGGTATCAACGGCGACCGCAAATCGGTAAATGATCTCACTACCAGGCATAGTCACATCTCGCTCAACTAGCCGCAGTGGCTGATCTTCTGGTCCTGTTGTATAGCGGTAAGTCGCCTCGGGGAGCGAAATATCGAAATTGACATCCAAATTGACATCCCAAAGCGATCTTGATCGAATCGGACTAAAACTTTCAGGTGCTATTTGCCAGTACCAACCAGAATAAGGCTGCTCAAATCTTGGGTCGACCATAGGCCGGGATAAATTTATCATTGCGCTATTATCGTTAGAGCTGATGCCGATTAAATTTTCCAGCAGACTGTTTAATCTTTGATCAAAATTCTGCTCGAGCGTGTCTCGAAAGACCAATGAAAGCAGATATCCACCCAGCACCAGAGCCAGAGCAGTCCAAACAACGGAAATACTGACAAGGCGCACCCATAAGGGCCGCCTTCTGACTTCATCTATATGTCTATCATTCGTCAGCGACAAGCTGATACCCCAATCCTCTAATGGTTTTGATAATATCGACACCAATTTTTTTGCGAATTCTGGTAACGAAAACTTCAATGGTATTAGAATCGCGGTCGAAATCCTGATCATATATATGCTCGGTGAGTTCTGTTCGCGAGATCACTTTGTTGGGGTGGTGCATCATATAGGACAGAAGTTTATATTCCTGAGCCGTAAGTTTGATCGGGAGTCCATCAACGGTGACTTTTGAAGACGCGCTGTTCAGTGTGAGCCCCTTAATTGACAGTTCAGGTGAGCTTTGACCTGCTGCGCGGCGTATCAATGCCCTGATGCGCGCGAGCACTTCTTCGATCTGAAATGGTTTAGGCACATAGTCATCCGCACCTGCATCAAGACCAGCAACCTTCTCTGACCAGCTATCACGCGCTGTAAGGATGAGCACAGGTGTATCAATTCCCGCTGCACGCCATTTTTTCAAAATGCTAATTCCATCCATGATCGGAAGACCTAGATCAAGAATAACGGCATCATAGCTTTCCGTTTCACCAAGAAAATGAGCATCCTCTCCATTGAGTGATGCATCAACTGCATAGCCAGAATCCTCGAGAAAGCTTTTTAGTTGACGTGATAAATCTGGATCATCTTCAGCAAGCAGTAATCTCATATAAATTAACCTTTTACATCCACTATTTTTGCGCTTTTGGCATCGACTTTAACGGATAACACTTTTCCCGATTTTGTCAGCACCTTGACATCATATAAAAAATTTATTCCCTCGCGTTTTGGGACGAGCAACTGTACATCGACGATGCGGCCGGGATAAGACTTTTGCACCTCTTTTCTTATGATTGAAAGCGAAACAAACTCGCCGGAACGAACCCGATCACGGACTTCATCATGCCTGAAAAACTGGTCCGGTATTCTGCGCATACCCGGCGGCGTCGATAATCCATTTGGCCCAACAGAACGATCAGGCACCTCTCTAGGCACCTGAGCATAACTGGGAACTGGTTTAACCGCTAAAAAAACCAAAACCACACATATATACAAAGTGATTCTTTTCATACTCAAATATTAGTGATTACCTGCTTAATATAGGATGAATAGATTTTTTTCTCATTCAAACACGGTTAACCCCAATATTTTGGACGCTATCTCACGCCGCTCTATACACCAAGCCGTTCCTGTATCGCCGTGTTGGTTGTGGTATAGCCTGTTGCCATTTTTCGATCTGGAAATGCATACTTAAAGGCCCCATGACACATCACCGCGGCCTCGTAAAACCCGGTTAAGATTAGCTTGATTTTTGCCGGATATGTACAAACATCGCCAATGGCATATATACCCTCAATATCTGTCGCAAATGTTTCAGTGTTTACCGTGATATGCTTACGGTCGAGATTGAGACCCCATTCAGCAATAGGACCCAGGCTAATTTTGAGGCCCATGAACGGCAGCATATAATCACAGTCGACTTCTACGAATTCACCTTCTACCGTCTCAATACCAACGCTGGAAAGCTGACCGCTGGAACCATTGAGTGCTTTGACATTACCCATAATAAAATCAACTTTGCCGTCTGCCACCATTTGTTTGAACTGCCCTTCCGTATCTGGAGCGGCCCTGAAACCTTCGCGGCGATGAACAAGTGTTATTTTCTTTGCCAGAGGTTGAAGGCCAAGTACCCAGTCTAGCGCACTATCACCACCGCCGACGATCACCAGCTCCTTGTCTTGGTATTTATTCATCTTGTACACCGAATAATCGATTGATTTTTCTTCATAAACCTCAATATCCGGGTATTTTGGTTTTTTGGGAACAAAGCTCCCCGCCCCTGCGGCCACAACAACAATTGGAGCTTCTATCATTTCGCCTTCACTTGTGGTCATCCGCCAGCTTTTATCAGCCAGCTTCTTTAATGCTTTTGCCTGTTGGTTTAGATGGAATACTGGATCAAACGGGCTTATTTGTTTCATCAGGTCATCAATGAGTTCTTGCCCGGTCACCTTGGGTCTGGCAGGGATATCGTAAATTGGTTTCTCCGGATACAGCTCCGTACATTGACCTCCGGGCCTATCAAGATTATCGACTAAATGACACTTAAGTCCAAGCAGACCTGCTTCAAAAACTGCGAACAAACCAACCGGTCCGGCACCGACGATTATCATGTCGGTTTTTACCGCTTCAACCTCCATCAAAAACTCCCATATTCTATTTTTTAAAAATAAATTATATATATTTTTCTTGGCGTTTTTTGACTTTAACACAATTTAAGCTGGATTAAATTGAATTTTTTCTACAAATTAGAAAGATCTATTACGACCAAAGCAAACTCAAGGGTATTTTAATGAAGGGTCTATTCCTTTTCAGCATTTTTGTAATCACTTATGGATCTTTGTTTCCATTTGAATTTCAATATGTTGATTGGCAGGAAGAAGGATTATCAGCCTTGTTATCCACTTCTGTTTTTGACAGCAAAACCCCTGATATGCTGGGCAATATCATCCTGTTTTTACCTTTTGGCTTTGCAGGGACAGAGCTTATATCAAGAGCTAAATTGAATAAAGAATACTATTTCTATCTTTATGGTTTTGGCATTGCTCTTGCTATCCTTCTCCAAGTATTACAAATTTACCTCGATTACAGGGTACCCGCCCTTTATGACGCGGTCTGGAATAGCGTAGGCATCTTCGTCGGTGGAATGCTTGCGCGGTTCATGCACCGGAAATATCCCCACATGTTGGAAGCTGAAGACAAACTTGCATTGCTTGCTCTTTCTTTGTCGTGGATCATTTATTTGCTGGCACCTTTTCTGTTTTATTTTAATACAGAAATATTGGCGGAAAACATAAGAGTACACCTAGACATCAATGAGCACCGATCTGTAAATATCATCTTTTACATGGCGATCTGGATCATATTTACAAAGCTTATCGACGAACTGAAACCTTTGGGAAGAAACCCATTGCTCTCGCTCGAATTTTTGGTCCTATTTACCCTTACTGCCAAAATATTTGTCTACAGGGACTTTATTGAGCCAGAGCTGCTGTCCGGTGGAATACTGGCCATCATAATCATGCGAACAGGCCTGTTTAAAAGAATAAGTCCTTATAAATTTTGTGCAACAATTTTGGTGCCGGCAATGTTTTATAACAGCCTCTACCCCCTGGAATTTTGGGATAATTCATTCAAAGAATTTAATTGGGTCCCTTTCAAAGAGCTTTTCGCAGAGGATATGCTGCCGACTATCCGGACTGTATTTTATAAAACCTTTACTTACGGCGCTATAGTCTGGAGCCTTTACAAATCATTCCCCAACTCAAGTTGGATAAACTATTTTTGCATTTCATATGCCGCTCTGATCGAATATCTACAGCACCTTACTCCCCTTCGGGTCGGCGGCCTCACCGAACCACTTCTGGTGCTTTTCCTCATTACCTTCATTCACCAGAAAAACGAAATGTTCAACCTTTACAATGATGAAGATAGTATAAGCCGTTAGTCCTGCGCATTCTGAAATACGGCGTTACTAATCATAATAAAAAAATAATACCCCATCGGTACTGCACTAGCCGCAACCAGAATATTGGTAACATCGGGTCTCTTCAAACCCCATATCAGCACCACCCCTTCGAGAATGGTTGCTATAAAAAGTCCTATCCATGCCAATCCGGAAAACGATTGTTCATTCTGCTTACCTTTCGATATTTGATGAATAGCGAGAAGGCCGCCAATGGGTAGGAATATAACCAAATTGAGCAGGAAACTTAAAAGCGCTTCCGCGCTACCAACATCAACATAATATCTGAACGGAAGAAAATTGGTATCTTTGATCACCGCCATAATGCTGGAAAGTGAACTGGCAAAATCAAAGTCCAGCCCTTTGAGTTTCAGGGCGAGATACAAAAATACCGGAGAGATAATTATAAAGACCAACCGAAGCCTTAGCATGGTCTCAAGCAACATTGTCAACGAGAAAACTCTACCGAGCACCAGTCCTGCACAAAACCCGGTCAATTTAAACAAATATGATGGCAAGGAACTTTGCCCCGACACTTCAAAAAATTGCAATATTTCAAGAAAAAGCAGCGCTACCGCTATGTTCAGGATCAACCGTTTATCAAAAACATCCCCACGTTTTGATGACATCTGACAAATCACCCCGAGTGGAAAAAGTAACAGCACTGATGCAGCAAGTGAAAACATGCCGATGCCAAAGCCGATATCGTTCTCAAATAGCGGCAATCCCTTGGTGGCAAAAGCCACTTCAAGCTGAAGCGTATTGATATAAAAATCAAAGGGAAAAAGAACAATTATAACTACAAAAGCTATATATAATCTTTTGACAAAATCGATAGGGAGCGTCTTATTCTTATAAATATGTTTCACAGCTTTAACTGTAAAACTACCAAAAAACCACCAGGCAATGAAACCAAAAACCACACCAGCAATATTGGCATAGATATCAACCATTGATGTTCCCCGAGAACCAATAAACATCTGGAAATATTCAATGAGAATACCGAAGACCATAATCGCAACGTACATGAGCGGCCAGACATTTTTTCGGGTGCTTAACGTGCAATAAATACTGCCAAGGAAGGTCAGCAACAAATTAAAGATAACATGGGCAATCCATTGCCCCTGCTGCGTTCCGGTCTCTGCAAATAGTAGCGTATTTACGAACCCACCCAACGAGACTTCACCCGGACTTGAAGTTATATTAAAAGGAAGAAGTGCAGCATAAAAGATAAACAGACATAGAAGACTTGTCGCGTTTAAGAATAAACGGAGTATTTTTTGATCGATCTCAATATCCTCCTGGGGGTCTGTCATTTGGATTTATGCCTCTTTTATTTGTTTCATGGTTTTATTTTCAAACATAAATACTTTAACTGAATTCAAATTAGTCTATATAGTGTGGCAATTACAAATCAATTTTGAACTGCGCGGATACATTATGAATATTAACTCGTTTCAGGAATTTTGGCAGCTGGTTGTTGATGTCTGGCAAAACGGTCTTTACGGTGTTGCTGTCGGCCAAATTCTCGTGGCACTTTTGCTGCTATTTTCCTTCATGCTGCTACGCCACGTCTTCAGTCGCTTTGTCATTGATCGCCTTAAGTCATTCGTTGGTAAAACAAAAAATACGATAGATGATCAAATCATTGAGGCGATCGAAGGGCCCTTGAGCTTTCTGCCGATTGTGCTTGGTGTTTTTATTGCCACGGAACTGCTTACTCCGACCGGAAATCTGGCTATTGGTGCTGATAATTTAAACCGTTCTCTTATTACCTTTAATATCTTCTGGGCCTTTTACAAAACCATAGGTCCGATCAGTTTAACGTTTGGCAGACTTAAAGAAGTTTTCTCCGCCAGTATGATCAATTGGTTAATCAAGGCCATGCGCGGTCTTATTATATTCTTGGCTATCGCCTCAATACTTGAAATATGGGGCATACAAGTGGCGCCACTTATTGCTGGCCTTGGACTTTTCGGTGTTGCTGTTGCGCTGGGCGCTCAAGATCTCTTTAAAAATCTCATTTCCGGTCTTTTTATAATCGCGGAACGCCGATTTAATCCAGGGGACTGGATTAAAATCGACGGCGTGGTCGAGGGCACCGTTGAGGAAATTGGTTTTAGGACAACAACGGTCGTCCAGTTCGACAAAGCCCCTGTCTACGTTCCCAATTCAAAACTTTCTGATAACGCCGCTGTTAATTACTCCCGCATGAGCCATAGACGCATTTACTGGAAAATTGGACTTGTTTACGACACCTCCATCGATCAGCTAAAAGCTATCCGCGCCGCAATTGAGGAGTATGTCTTGAATAATGACGATTTTGCAAAACCACCAGAAGTATCCACTTTCGTGCGTATTGACAGCTTTAATGATAGCTCCATTGATATCATGCTTTATTGTTTCACCAAAACTACCGTCTGGGGAGAATGGCTTGAAATTAAGGAAGAACTGGCGCTGGTCATCAAAGACATCGTTGCAAAAAATGGCAGTGGCTTTGCATATCCAAGTCAATCTATTTATCTCGAAAATTTTCCTCAAAACGCGGATCAGAGCAAGCCGGAGATATTTCCGGCCGAGTAGTACATCTATTGCGCGTCATATTCCTTGAAGGTGTCGTGAAATTTAATCGCCCTGCCTGATGGCGGGACGAGAAGTTCACCGTCCCACATAATTTTTTCACCGCGAATAACGGTGCCTATTACTTGTCCAGTGAAACTACAGCCAGCATGGAAATCCCAACCACAACCACTCTGCACATCATCGTCATCCAGCAACCATTCTTTTTTTAGATCAACAAACGCAAAATCAGCATCATAGCCAACAGCGATGCGCCCTTTATTTGCGACATTAAATATCCGCGCCGGACCGGCACTGGTCAGATCGGCAAGCGTTTCAAGCGATATCGCCCCCTTGCTAACCTGATCAAGCATCAAGGGAACCATGGTTTGCACACTTGGCGCACCGGACGGACAATTTGGATAATCCTGATCCTTCTGATCTACTGAAATGGGATTATGGGCCGAAGTCAGCACATCAACTACCCCAGTCGTTAGAGCCTTCCAAAGTCCAACACGGTTCTCCTCACCGCGAACTGGCGGGTCAAGCTTCACATAATTGTGGAAGTGATCATAACAATCCGGCGCTCTTAGAAAAAGATGGTTCGAAGAAACCGCCACCGTGGCAATATCTTTATAAGCGGCAATCATCGCCATTTCCTTGTCAGTGCTTATATGCTGCAAATGCACTGGACGCCCTGCTCCGCGTGCGATCGCCAAGATCCGCCGTGTTGCGTCCATAGCGATCTTTTCATCACGCCACTGGGTATGCGAAGAGACATTGCCGGATTTTATATATTGCTTCCGCTCGTGCAGCCGATCCTGGTCTTCTGCATGAACCACTACTCGGCGACTGCCGCTCTTAAGTACTTTAAGCAAGGTTCTGTCATCCGCTATCACATCGAAGTCACCCGTTGCCCCCATCACCAAATGAATTCCAGCGCACCCCTCTTCCTTCTCCATCACAGCAAGATGCTCGATATTTTCGTGCGTTGCGTTTTTAAAATAAGCGTAATCGCAGTAATACCCCTCACCTATTTTTGGTGCATTCGAAACACATAAAACGCTGGTGACGCCCCCCGTGACTGCGGCGGCGGTGTCATTTTCAAAATCCGGACTTACGTGAAATTCGCTATCAATAATCCCAGGCAGGATATGAAGACCGCTGGCATCAATGATATTTTCCGCGTCCAAAGAGGACAGATCACCAATGGCAACAATCATCCCGTCACGGACGGCGATATCTTCACGGTTCTGACCACGATGAGAGACACAAACCCCACCCCGAATTATTAAATCAACCTGCACAGATATTCCACTTCACTTGATGCTATTTTTCTATTCACTACATTAAATAAATGCTAGCGTATAGCAATAATAAACAGAGTAACATTTGATGATCGAAACGCATAAAAACAGGGCCATCATCACACTATCAGGGCCAGAACGAAAAAAGCTGCTTCAGGGTATCATTACGGCAAATATCGACCAGCTTAAAAATGGGCATGGTCTTTATGGTGCCCTGCTGAGTCCGCAGGGAAAATTCCTGCATGACTTTTTTCTCTACGAAAATGATGAAACAATTTATCTCGACTGCGAACGGGACCGTCTCGCCGACCTTTTTCGTCGTCTGCTCATGTACCGGCTGCGATCAAATGTTGAAATTATCGACCAGAGTGAAAATTATTCCGTGGTCACGTCGAGCGAAAAAATAGATGATCATGACCTTAGTTTTTCTGATCCGCGACATCCGGAAATGGGTTACCGCGCCATAGTAAAGAACCATACAAGCACTAACGATGAGAAAACCTATCATGCTCGACGTATAGCCCTTGGCATTCCCGAAGGAAGTAATGATTTTATTGTCGACAAAAGTACCGTCCTTGAAGGCCATTTTGAACAGATAAACGGCGTTGATTTTGAAAAAGGTTGCTATGTGGGCCAGGAAGTCACCGCAAGGATGAAGTACCGCGGTAAAATAAAGAAGTTGATGTTCCCAGTGACTCTATCTGATACGGCACCTGCGTTCGGCTCAGACATTATTGACGAAAAGGGTAATAAAATTGGTGACTTACGGTCCCACTGTGATAAATATGCCATAGCATTATTTCGGATCGACAAAATGAAATTTGGTCACGATTATGACTGCTGTGGCATAAAAGTCACACCATTTAAGACAGATTTCTACGAGGAAAATGCCAATGCCTGATAAAATAAGATGCGACTGGTGTGGCACAGATCCGATATACATGGATTATCATGACGACGAATGGGGCGTGCCAGTTTATGACAGCCGGGCGCTTTGGGAAAAACTGATCCTCGATGGTTTTCAGGCCGGTCTGTCCTGGATCACGATCCTCAAAAGACGTGATACTTTCATCACCGCGTTCGATCAGTTCGACCCCGCTATTATCGCTGGATACGGAGACAATGAAATTGGCCGCCTGATGAATGATACTGGCATCATCAGAAACCGCATGAAAATCCTCGCCACTATCAAAAATGCAAAATGTTACCTTGAAATGGAAGCTGAAAAGGAAGGCGCCTTCGGCGAGTTTATCTGGAGTTTTACAGGCGGTGAAATTAAAAAGAATGCGTTCCGCTCAATGAGCGAAGTACCAACACAGTCACCGGAATCAGAAGCCATGAGCAAAGCGCTTAAAAAACGCGGCTTCGGATTTTGTGGCCCGACCATCTGCTACGCCTTCATGGAAGCCGTCGGCATTGTAAATGATCATCTGGTGAGCTGCCACAGGTATGAGCGTTAAGCAAACGCCCCACCGCGTGGAATCGATGTTTCTTTATGAATGGCGGCACTGAGAATAAAACCGAAGCCAACTAATAGTGTCAGCATCGCTGAGCCGCCGTAGGAGACCAGCGGTAGCGGCACACCCACCACGGGGACGAGTCCCATAACCATCGCGATATTGATGAACATGTAAAGGAAGAAGGTGATGACCATACCAAGGATCAGCAGGCGGCCAAACTGGCTTTTAACTGAGACACTAACGATCATCGCGTAGCCAAGAAGTATAAAATATAGTACCAGCAAAGTAAGGCCACCAATAAGGCCGAGTTCTTCAGCGATAACTGTGAAGATAAAATCGGTATGCTTTTCCGGAAGAAAGTTAAGCTGACTTTGGGTACCCTGAATAAATCCCTTGCCGTAAACACCGCCGGAACCAAGAGCGATTTTTGACTGAATGATATGATACCCGGCTCCAAGCGGATCTTTTTCCGGATCAAGGAAGGTGAGCACCCGCTGCCTTTGATAGGGTTTTAAAAATTGCCAGGCACCGAAAGCCGCCGGAATCATGGCTACTGCGCTCGCAACAAAAAGCCACATACGCACACCCGCAGCAAAAAGCAGTGCAATACCGCCCATAACAATCAGAAGTGTGGTCCCGAGATCTGGTTGCCTTAGCACCAATATCACCGGTAAAACGATCAGAAGAATGGGCTTAAACAGACTTTTAATTTTGAGAGTATCTTCATCGGAAAGGCAGTGATAATAACGCGCCAATGCCATGACGAGGGCAATTTTCATCAATTCTGACGGTTGCAGATTCATAAAACCGAGATCGAGCCAGCGCTGCGAACCTTTACCCATGGCCCCCATAACATCCACGATCACCAGCATTCCCAGCGCCAGCGAATAAAAGGGGTAAGCCAGGAACATCCAGACACGTATGTCTATGATTGCTATCACCACCATAGCGGTAAGGCCAATTAGAAAACGGATAAACTGGTTCTTCGCCCACGGATCGATACTACCACCGGCCACGGAATACAGCATGGCAAAGCCGATACCAGCAACACAAACGATTATAAAAACGATAAACCAATTAAGATCGACAAATTTTTGCCTGATCGATTTTCGTTTATGATCTCCTATGCGGGCAGATAAGGGCATTAGACGTCCTGCCCCAAAATATTTTCATTTTGTCTTGTACGGTCCTGCTCGATGACATATTCAAGGATATCCCGGGCAACAGGCGATGCATCTATTGAGCCACTTCCACCATGTTCGAGGAGCACCGCGACCGCAAATTTTGGCTGTTCCACCGGACCATGGCTGACAAAAAGAGCATGATCACGGCCAATCCATTCTTTTTGATCGTTTTTAATAACACCTGATTGTCGTTCAGCGGCACTGATGCCGGTTACTTGTGTTGTTCCGGATTTACCAGCCAGTTTATAATCTTTGTCTCTTAAGCGGTAACGGAATGATGTGCCGCGAGAATCATTATAAACATCTTCCATACCTTGAAGGACGATCTTCAAATTTTCAGGCGATATGCCCATATCTTCGGCGATGGAGGTTCCGTCCTCATCATCAAAAAATATTTTTGGCTTCACGGCCATGCCACCATTTGCCAATCTTGATGCCATCACCGCCAACTGTAATGCCGTAGTAGATACATAACCCTGGCCAATGCCAACATTGATGGTATCCCCACCAGACCAACGTTCGTCAGAATAACCCATTTTCCATTCGCTGTTCGGATTGATACCGCGGGCTTCGCTCATTATACCGATATTAAAGCGCTCACCAATCCCGAACTTTGCGGCCATATCGTGAATTTTATCTATTCCGACCTCAAGGGCAAGATCATAGAAATAGACATCACAGGACTGGGCAAGAGCCTGAATAATGTTAATACGACCATGGCCATTTTTATTCCAGCAATGGGCAATGCGTTTGCCGATCCTGTATGTGTAACCACAATATTTCTCGTCGTGCGCAGTTATAATCCCGTCTTCGAGGGCCGCAAGTGCAACGATCATTTTAAAAGTCGAACCCGGTGAATATTGACCAGATACCGCCTTGTTTATAAGCGGTTTTCTAATATCGCCGCGCAGACTGTCCCATTTTCTCTGGCTAATACCATTGTTAAAATCATTGGGGTCAAAAGACGGGGTCGAGGCAATAGCAAGAATTTCACCCGTATGAATATCCATCACAACAATACCCGCGCTTTCGTCGCGCACACGGTTTGCAACAAACTTCTGCAGATCAAGATCAATGGTCAAGCGGGTCGTTTCGCCGGATACACTGTCCTGACGTGATAGTTCGCGGATCACCCGGCCAAGTACGTTGACCTCGACTTTGCTGTTGCCGGCGCTACCACGCAATTTTTCATCAAGAACTTTTTCTACACCGTTTTTACCAATTTTAAAATCAGGCAGCTCCAGAAGCGGATCGCCTGTGAGTTCCTCTTCACTTACCGACCCCACATATCCAACGATATGCGCTGCCAGTTCTCTTTGAGGATAAAAACGACTGGTTCCCACATCCGGCTGAATACCAGGAAGATCCGGCATGTTAACATTCACATTGGAAAATGTCTTCCAATCGAGGTTGCTGGCAACACTTATAGGAAGGAAGGAACGCTGTTTTTTAGCAGCCTTTACAATGCGTTCATTGTCACGAGCCGATATGGGAATATACTGACCAAGGCTTTTTAATGTTTCCTGCAGCTCTTCTGTTTCTTCGGGGATCACATTGACCCGGTAATCGGTAGTACTGGTGGCTATGGGACGGCCATAACGATCAATGATCTCACCCCTTTTTGGCGCGAGAAGGCGCATACTGATACGGTTCTGTTCGGCGAGAAGTTCATATTGGCTGCGGCTGGTTACCTGCAGATAATACATCCGGCCAACAAGTGCGGACGAAAGAAGCATCATACTGCCCGAGAGCAAAGTCGCCCGGCGCGTATACATCTTAAGCTTATTTTTATCCGACGGTTGCATCTAGCTCACCATTTTTTTAGCCAAACCCAAAATCCATGTAATGATAGGATAAAAGGCAATTGTTAACAATATCTGTCCAATAACTCCCCAATAATCGAGAACCGCTCTAAAATAAAGTGAGGTTATCCCCCACGATAAAACGCCAAAACCGATAACCAGCATAACAAACACAAACCAGTTAAAAAGAAAGTCTCTCTCTAAAAATTGCCGTCCTTGAAAAAATATAAATTGTTGCACGACAACAAGTAGCAAGGACATCAAACCAAGCGGACTACCAAGGAGTATGTCCTGAAATAATCCAAGGACAAATACAACACTGACCGGCAATAATTCTGGTTTAAAAACACTCCAATAGTAAACACCAATCAGCGTCAAAAACGGCATTATATCACCAACTACCGTAAATTTGTAGGGCAATACCATGACGATGATAAGAAATAATATTGTAAAAAATGGAATAGTGGATTTTAAACCAAATGAGTTTTCTTTATTTTGGGAGATGTTCATTGCTGCCCCCCTTCTTGCTCTGGCACGTTATTTTCCCCCGCCTGATCTAGATTAAGGATCGGGAAGCTGGCAATTTCATATTCTATAACACTGACATAATTCAAGCGGTCCAGATTGACCGCAGGTTCGATTTTTATTTCACCCAACGCTGTGATTTCGCTCACTGCACCAACAGGAAGGTCCGGCGGAAAAACACCACCCATACCTGATGTTAAAATCACATCGCCAACCGCGACCTGCTCATCCTCCGGCATAAAGTTGATCCGCAGCAGCTGTGAATTATCGCCCGCTAAAATAACATTTACACCGTTTTCAGCAAACTTGACCGGTATGCGGCTGTTAATATCATTAAGCAGTAAAACCCGCGAAGAATTAGCGGCGACATTAATAGTTCTGCCGATAACACCTTCGTCATTGACCACGGCATGACCTTTTTTTACACCGTCGCTTGTACCGCTATTGATCAACATGCTTTTGAAAAAAGGGCTGTTGCTATCGGATACAATTCGTGAAGCCGTAATCGTTGTTACGGTTCCATCCTTGATTTTAAGGAGGTTCTTAAGACGCAAATTATCAATTTCAAGTTCTGTAGATTCTGTGAGTTGTCGCTTGAGATTGGCGTTTTCTTCACGCAAAAACTCGTTATCGGAATAAACAACCGCAATATTCCTGACCCAATCGGAAAGGCTTGATGTCGCTTCACGCGGGATATCAACTACTGTGATAACAGGAATAAAAATATCGAAGACCTGGGCGCGCATTTGCTCGATCAGGCTGGTCTGACTACGTCCAAAAATAAGCAAGGCGATCGACGCAATCACAAAGAAGAAGGCAGTAAACCGCTGTCCAAACCCCTTCATAACTAGCCTCTCTCTTTAAAACGCCAAATCCCGTAATTGATTAGTAAGAATCGCTGAGAACGTGTTTTAAGATTTCACTTTCAAGTGAGCGTCCCGTTCCAAGCGCTACACAGGTAAGCGGCTCTTCAGCGATAATTACTGAAAGACCTGTTGCTTTTCGGAGCACTTTATCAAAATCACGCAGCAACGCTCCGCCGCCTGTGAGTACGATACCTTTATCGACAATATCTGCCGCCAGTTCCGGTGGCGTTTGCTCAAGCGCAAATTTTACGCCTTCGATAATGGCACTGATCGGCTCTGCAAGAGCTTCGGAAATTTGAAGCTGATCAATAACGATTTCTTTCGGTACGCCGTTCATGAGATCACGACCTTTAATCTGCATGGTTTGACCAACGCCATCTTCTGGTGCGGCTGCAGTACCGATTTCTTTCTTAATCCGTTCCGAGCTGGCTTCACCGATAAGAAGGTTATGATTGCGGCGAATGTACGCGATGATCGCTTCATCCATTTTATCGCCGCCAACACGTACAGATGATGAGTAAACAATTCCGCCAAGCGAAAGAACAGCAACCTCACTGGTACCACCGCCAATATCGACGATCATTGACCCCGTGGGCTCTGTCACCGGCAGTCCGGCACCAATAGCAGCAGCCATCGGCTCTTCAATAAGAAACACCCGTCTTGCCCCCGCTTCAAGAGCACTGTCACGGATCGCTTTGCGTTCCACTGGTGTGGAGCCGGACGGCACACAAATAACAATTTGCGGGCTGGCAAGCATACTACGGTTATGAACTCTGCGAATAAAGTCTTTGATCATTGCTTCCGCAACCTCAAAATCAGCAATTACGCCATCACGAAGTGGGCGGATCGCTTCGATATCACCAGGTGTTCGGCCCAGCATCATTTTCGCGGCTTCACCAACGGCGAGCACTTCTTTTACCCCGCCCGTCGTCTTAAGCGCGACCACGGAAGGTTCGTTAAGAACAATACCGCGACCTTTAACATATACGAGCGTATTGGCCGTCCCCAAGTCGATCGCCATATCCGATGAAAACATGCCTAGAATTTTTTCAAACATTCAAATTTTGCCTCTGCCGCCTGTTTGCGGGAATATAGTTATTTTTTGATTACGCAAACTTATAGTCTGTTTTTATTAACATACTATTATTAATGCAAATAATTAATCAGAATTCGGTAAATAAAGATAATATATGGGACTTTTTACATTGATTAGCGGCAATAATAGGGCAAATGACTATAAATAGCCATCACCCTATCAATAATTGGACCTTTAAGCCGACATTTCTTCGGGCTTGCTTTTCTCTCGTTTAACAACGAGTTTATTAATCGCACTAAGATAGGCTTTTGCAGACGCCACCAACGTGTCGGTGTGTGCCGCATGACCATTGACGGTCCTGCCATCCTCAGATAGACGCACTGTGACCTCCGCCTGAGCATCAGTACCTTTGGTCACCGCATGCACCTGATAAAGTTCAAGATCAGGTTCCCCGTCGACCAGCGACGCAAGTGCTAAAAATGCTGCATCAACGGGTCCGTTTCCTTCACTATGCACTTCTCTAACATCGCCGCCGTCAACAATTTCAAAAGTGGCACTGTTTGGAACACCTTTATCGCATACAAATTTCCACGATGTGATTTGCATTCCTTCATTGTCACGCATACCGTCGTCAACGATTGATATGATGTCTTCGTCGTAGACAACTTTCTTGGCATCGGCAAGATCTTTAAATTGTTCAAATGCACTTAGAAATTCGTTATTGCCCAAAACATAACCAAGCTCTTTTAATTTTTCACTAAAAGCATGACGGCCGGAATGCTTACCCATGACAAGGGTAGATTTTCCAAGGCCAACCGATTCAGGTGTCATAATTTCATAGGTCTCAGCGTTCTTAAGCATGCCGTCCTGATGAATGCCACTTTCATGTGCAAACGCATTAGCACCAACAATCGCCTTGTTGTGCTGAACATTAAGGCCGGTAACTGACGATACCAAATGTGATGTCTTGGTAATATTCTCGGTGACAATACCAGTCGTATAGGGGAGCACATCCTGACGGGTTTTAAAGGCCATAACCACTTCTTCAAGCGCGGCATTCCCTGCCCGTTCACCGATACCATTAATGGTACATTCTATCTGGCGCGCACCACCCACCACTGCGGCGATGGAATTGGCAACAGCAAGCCCCAAATCATTGTGGCAATGGGTTGAAAAAATTGCTTTATCAGAATTTGGAACGTTTTCAATGATCTTACGCATCATCACCGTATATTCTTCCGGTGTTGTGTAACCAACCGTATCTGGCACGTTGATTGTGGATGCCCCGGCTTTAATAGCCGTTTCAATAGAGCGATATAAATAATCTTCATCAGTACGCGTGCCGTCCTCACACGACCATTCAACATCATCACAAAGATTGCGGGCGTAAGAGACACTTTCTTCGATTTTACCAAGCACCGTTTCTGGCGACATTTGGAGTTTATGTTCCATATGTAAGGCGCTTGTTGAAATAAATGTATGAATTCGCGGTCGTTTTGCACCCTTCAGCGCTTCCCAAGCGCGGTCGATATCCTTAATCGAAGCGCGTGCAAGCGAACAAACGGACGTTTCTTTCATCAGTGCAGATATCTGCTGCACCGCGTTAAAGTCACCATTTGAAGCGATGGCGAATCCTGCCTCAATTACATCTACACCCAATTGCTCAAGCGCTTCTGCAATCCGTAATTTTTCATTTAACGTCATCGAGCATCCAGGCGACTGCTCTCCATCTCTTAACGTGGTATCAAAAATAACTACCCTGTTTTTATCTCTAGTCATCGACTTAGGTCCTTTATATTCAATTAAAATATTCTATCATATTTTCCGAGGATACAAATATATTTATTATATGAGAACACTCGGCGTTTGTAGGATTTTCTCCCCTAAACGCTCGCTGACAATCAGCTTTAAATGGGTAAGCGTTCAGGGGCGACTAAGTCGACCCAGACCGAGCAGGAGAAGTGAAGCAGGCAAAATCGTCGCGCCAGAAATGTTATCTGACCCGCTCTTCAAAAAATCTATTTTTTCGCTATGATTAAACATAATCATTCTTTGCCTTTAAATTGCATTGAATTTTCTTTTAGCGGTAAAAAGTTAATTTGTGAATAAAAAAATGGCTCTAGCGTTATTTTTTTACGATATCAAGCAGCCGGTCCAGGAAACGATCGCAGGCCACAAGCTCCGATATATCAACATATTCATCTGCCTTGTGCGCCTGTAAAATACTGCCTGGACCGCAGACAACAGCAGGTACGCCGCCTTTTTGATAAAAGATCCCGGCTTCTGTACCGTAAGAGACCACATGAGTTGAATTTTGTTCGGCAAGGTGTTTCACAAGCACTTCAGCATCGGATCCCGTTTTTGGAAACAGGCATGGCACTTTGGCAAGATAGTCCGTTTTAACATCGCCGTAGTCTAAGGATCTTTTACGCATTTTTGGCAATATGGTATTTTCAATAAAATCACAGTAGCGGTTATAGACCTCGTCTTCATCTGTCCCCGGTATCGGACGGTAGTCCCATTCTATCTCACAGTAATTTGGTGTTACATTCGCGGCGACACCACCTTTTATGCGCCCCGCGTGAACGGTACAATATGGTGGCTCAAACCCTTCAACTTCTGATGGGCGCCCTCTCATTTCTTCCTGAATATCATCTATAAAAGTGACGATTTCAGCGGCGTAGCTAATCGCATTAACGCCGCGGTCAGTGCTTGAATGATTTTCGTGGCCGTAAACTTTGGTCAGCAAATGACGGATGCCTTTGTGGCTATTAACCACTTTCATTGATGTAGGCTCACCAACAATGCAAGCGCGCGGCTTAACGGCAAGTTCATTGACCACATCAACCAGGCTGTGAACACCCGTGCAGCCAGTTTCTTCATCATAAGAAAAGGCAAGATAAATCGGTTCTTTCAATTCGGCAGCTACAAATTCCGGAACTTTTGCCAGCACACAGGCAATAAACCCCTTCATATCACAACTACCACGACCAAAAAGGCGATCATCTTTTCTAGTCATTTCAAACGGATCTGTTGCCCAGTCCTGACCTTCAACTGGTACCACATCGGTATGACCAGAAAGCATAATTCCAGGAATACCCTTGGGACCAATCACCGCCAGCAGGTTTGCTTTATCTTCATGCGCATCTTTCACGAGTTGCGATGAGATGCCAAACCCATTTAGATAATCCTCTACAAAATGGATAAGCTCCATATTGGATTTAGAGCTGACTGTGTTAAAGCCGATAAGCTTACGGAGTAAATCCTGTGACGAATATCGTTTCATTCTGACAACCTTACCATTTCATTAAAGTTTGTGGGTCATTACGGCAATTGTAGCAAACATCACCTGGAAGAATAGCTACTAAAAACTATCACTTGATTACCTTTTATCAAGTATTTGCCGCTATACCATAGTTAAATTGAAAAGAAATCGGATAATCCAACCTAAAAGGATGTCAATAGTTGATTGAAACAGACCATTGGTTAACAAGAAATAGATTACAAAGCTATCCATATGTTTTTTTAGGCATATATCTGTTGGTAGCCATTTACTGGATCTATAATTCTAATGGATACTTTGATATGCGCGGTCATCCACTCGGAACTGATTTTGCGAGTTTTTATACCGCAGCAAAACTGGCCCTACAGGGAAAAGCCGCCTATACCTATGATTTCACAGTTCATTTCGCTGCGCAAAAAGAAGCCTTTGGATCAGAGCATAGTCAATATTACAGCTTTTCCTATCCGCCGACCTTTTTATTAATACTTATACCGTTTGGCATGATGCCGTATTTTATGGCTTTAACATTGTGGTTAGGCTTGACCCTTATTTTTTTTATTACCATGCTCAAAAAAATAACAGGGCGTAAAGAAACCATACTCCTAAGTCTCGCATTCCCTGCCATATTTTTAACCATAGGACATGGACAGAACGCTTTTCTGACGTCTGGTTTGTTGGCTGGCGGGCTTTACTATCTGGATAGAAAACCCATTTTGGCAGGAATATTTATTGGATTACTTTCATTCAAACCTCACTTAGGATTACTTATTCCAATCGTTTTAGTGATTTCCGCTCATTGGAGGGTATTTTTTTACGCAACATTAACGATGGTGAGCTTTGTTGTTCTATCCTGGTTAGCGTTCGGTACAGAAACTTGGACCGCTTTTCTACAAAGCGCATCGGCTACCCAAAACACCTTAAATAGTGGTGTGGTCGCGCTGTATAAAATGCAAAGCTTGTTCGCTAGCATACGTTACTCAGGCGCTGACCTATTCACCGCATATGCGGCACATAGCATTTTGGCTCTAATTGTTATTGCAACGGTAATTTGGATTTGGACACGCGAGGTTTCTATTCATCTGAAACATGCGGCTTTGTGCGTAGGCACACTTTTAATCACACCGTTTCTGTTGGATTATGATCTAACAATTCTGGCCATACCGATCGCCTATCTTGTCGTTCATGGCTTAAAAAATGGACTGCGACCACAATTAATAAATATTCTTTGCCTTGTTTGGATTGCACCATTAGTGCTTCGTTCTTTGAATTTATATTTATTAATTCCATGGACACCAATATTACTATCGACGTTGCTATATCAGATCGTTATGGTGTGCCGTGAAAAACTAGCGGGGAAACAGTTATCTCATGACTGAACTATCAATAATCGTACCAACTTTTAATGAAGTGGATAACATTTATCCGCTCTACGAAGCGATTGAGAAAGTCCTAGACGGTGTCGATTGGGAAATTATCTATGTAGATGATGACAGCACCGATGGCACGTTGGATCGTTTGGAAAAGCTTTGCGAAGAGAAGACCAATGCAAGAAAACTGCACCGTATCGCAAGGCGCGGTCTTTCTTCGGCATGCGTTGAGGGTTTTCTCTCTACCACATCACCTTATCTTGCCATTATTGATGGGGATATGCAGCATGATGAAACCAAACTTATTGAGATGTTAAAACATATAAGAACTGGCAACTATGACCTGATCCTCGGCAGTCGTTATACGTCCGAAGGTGGCTTTGGCAATTGGAGTGAGGACCGAATCAAGGCCAGCCAGTTTGCCACCAAAATGAGCAAACTTATTACCCGTCAGGAAATTACTGACCCCATGAGTGGTTTTTTCATGCTGACGAGGGACACATTCATGCGTAGCGTGCGAAACCTATCCTTACAAGGCTATAAGCTGCTACTTGATATTGTGACGGCTCATCCGGAAAAAATACGTATCAAGGATGTTGCCTATGAATTTCGGGCCCGCGTTCATGGGATGAGCAAACTGGACAGTATGGTGATGATGGAATTCCTATTCATGATCATTGAAAAATTTACCCGCGGCATTGTCCCGGCTCGGTTCATTCTCTTTTCCGCTGTTGGTGCTAGTGGGGTACTTGTCCATTTCGCTGTGCTTTACGGGCTTCTTAATATAGCCGGTTACAGCTTTACGGTTTCCCAGACCGGAGCTACAGTCGTCGCCATGACCAGTAACTTTTTCATCAACAACTGGCTTACCTATTTTGATAAACGACTGCGCGGCTTAAAACTCTTTCAAGGCCTCCTCATCTTCTACGCTGTATGTAGCTTGGGGAGTGTCGCCAATATCGGTGTCGCTTCCTTTGTCTTCGAACAGGATTATACTTGGTATATCTCAGGATTTGCGGGCGCGCTGATTGGTACTGTCTGGAATTACGTCGCGACCTCATTGATGACATGGCGCAAATAAAAACCGATTAATTGGCCCAGAATTTTGGTGAGAGCAGTACGAGAACTGCAAATAGCTCGAGACGACCAAGAAGCATACCAAAAGTAAGCAGCCATTTGGAAATATCCGGAAGCTCCTGAAATGTTCCCGACGGGCCAATAATTGGCCCAAGCGCCGGCCCCACATTAGCCATAGCCGTTCCCGCACCGGAAACGGCCGTTACAAAATCAAGCCCGGTCAGTGCTAGACAAAGCGCCAATATTACGTAACAAACCACAAATAGAAACAGGTATGATAATACCGAACCGGTCACACTTTCATCAATCGGCCCGCCGTTATAGCGCGGAATAAATATACCATTGGGGCGCAGCAGTTTCTTAAAATGGGCCGCGCACATAGAAACCAGAACCTGAAAACGGAATATCTTAATACCGCAGGATGTAGACCCCGCGCAGCCGCCTATAAACATAATAAAAAAGAACAGCATGATCGGCATCGTACCCCAGGCTGTATAGTCGGTCGTCGCATAACCCGTCCCGGTTAAAATAGAAACCACGTTGAAAGTGGTGTAGCGAAGAGCTTCTTCAAAATCATAGATATTATTGGTCCACACCCAAATGGTCATAAGGGCAATGAGTATGACCACAAGCGCCAGAAACCAGCGCACCTGACTATCATGATAAAATCCGTTGGTTTGCCCACGAAGAACACGTAGATAAAGCAGAAACGGCAGGCTACCGACAATCATAAAAAAGGTCACCGTATAGTCGATCATCGCACTGTCAAAATGGCCAATCGAACCATCCGAGGTGGAAAAGCCACCAGTGGCTATCGTGGTAAAGGAGTGACAAACCGCTTCAAAGGCGGTCATGCCCGCAAGCCAGAAAGTCACTGCACAGATGAGTGTTAGCGCCACATAGATAAGCGAAAGTGCTGAGGCAAGTTGTGTCGCCCGAGGCAACAACTTGTCGGAAACATCAAAGCTCTCAATTTTAAAGAGCTGCATTCCCCCGATTTGCAGGATCGGCAGGATCGCCACCGCCATAACAATAATCCCGACACCACCAAACCACTGCAACAGGCTGCGCCAAAGAAGAATACCCGGAGGGGCGCCGTCAAGGCCAGTAATCACAGTCGATCCTGTGGTGGAAATGCCGGACATAGCTTCAAAATAGGCATCTGTATAACTTAATGATAGTTCGGAAAAAACAAAGGGAAGCGCACCAAACGCTGGCATTAAAAGCCACGACACAAAGGTAAGCAGGAACGCCTGCTGGACGGTAAACTCATCATATTCGCCGCGGTTACTAAGAAACAGACTGCTTCCAAAAAAGACAACAATCCCTGAAATTAGGGCAAAAACCTGCCAATCTGGATTACCGACCGCGAGATCCACGGCCATCGGCAGCAACATACCCAAACCAATAATAAGCAGGAATATTCCCGACACCATCCAGATCGGACGAAAATCTATCAAGTCCCTCGCCCTTCTTTCATGTTTATCCCCCTAAGGAATTAATGGGTCCCACCACCGCTAGAAATTCGCGGCGGGTTTTTTCATCTTTTCGAAACGCCCCGGCCATTCGGCTGGTGACCATGGAGACCCCATGTTTATGAACACCACGGGTGCTCATGCATTCATGGGTTGCCTGGATCACCACTCCGACACCGTAAGGTTCAAGAATATCCTGAATACAATCAGCGATCTGCGCCGTCATTTTTTCCTGAACCTGTAGCCTTTTTGCATAGGTTTCCACCACCCGCGCCAACTTGCTGATACCAACAACTTTATTGCGCGGCAAATAACCAACATGCGCTTTTCCGATGATCGGCGCCATATGATGTTCACAGTGACTTTCAAACGGAATATCCCTCAGCACCACCATTTCATCATAGCCATGCACCTCTTCAAAGGTTCGCGATAAATATTCACGCGGATCCTGTGTGTATCCCTGATAAAACTCTTCATATGATTTAACAACCCGCTTTGGCGTCTCGAGAAGGCCTTCGCGTGTTGGATCTTCTCCTGCATATCTTAGTAGCGTTCTGATCGCGTCTTCCGCTTCTTCACGGCTTGGTTTATTATTGGCCATCTCAGTGCACCTGCCTGTCATCAGTGGGAATATCCAGTGAAAATGCAGGTATCTCCACATCGAAGTAAGCTCCGTCCTTCACTTTCATCTTATAACTTCCAACCATAAAACCCGACGATGTACTGAGCGGTGCGCCGCTGGTATATTCAAACGCTTCACCCGGCTCAAGAACCGGCTGCTCACCGACGACACCCTCTCCTTCAACTTCGTGTTTTTGGCCGTTACCATCGGTAATCACCCAGTGGCGACGTTGAAGCTGGACTGTTTTCTTGCCATGATTTTCAATTTGCACCTGATAGCCCCAAACATAATGGCTTTCATCAGGTTCACTTTCCTGATCAAGATAGAAAGGCTCTACCGAGACACCTATATCGTTGGTAATGGATTTATATATTTTCTTATCGTCCATAATTTTACTCTTTTATAAACCGGCGATTTTAGCCGCCCTCGCAAAATCTTCTAACAGGTCATCGGCATTCTCAAGCCCGACAGATAGTCGCAGCATACCCTCGGTAATACCCATCTCAAGCCTTGCGCTTTCCTCAACCGACTTGTGGGTCGTACTGGCTGGGTGGGTCATCAGGCTTTTTGCGTCACCTATATTATTTGAAATATCCGTAACTTCCAACGCATTTAAGAATTTAAATGCCTGTTCGCGCCCTTCTGGTACAAAAACCGTCACCACGGAACCGCCAGCGGTCATTTGCTTCATGGCAAGTTCGTGCTGTCTAAAATCACTCCTGCCCGGATAATTAACCGATTTAAAAGCACCAAGATCAAATAAACCATCGGCTACTTTGGCAGCATTGGAGCACATTTTATCAATACGCAAATCCATTGTTTCCATACCTTTAAGCATAACCCAGGCATTGAACGGGCTCAGGTTGGGACCGGTGTGGCGAATATAAGGAAGAATAATTTCATCCATATGTTCTTCCGAGGTTAGAATGCAGCCACCAAGACAGCGACCCTGCCCGTCGATATGTTTTGTCGACGAATAGATAATAACATCCGCGCCATATTCCATGGGCTTTTGTAATAGCGGTGTCGCAAATACATTGTCCACCACCACGAGCGCGTCATTTTCATGTGACACGTCACAAACATGTTGAATATCGACCACATCCAATGTCGGATTTGCAGGAGATTCGAGAAACACAGCCGTGGTATTTTTCTGCATGGCAGCTTTCCAGGCTTCATTATCCTCACCATCCACCAATGTTGATGTGACACCAAACTTGGGCAAGATGTCCTCAATAAACACCCGGCACGAGCCAAATAGTGTCTTGCTGGAAACCACATGGTCACCAGCCTTAACAATTGAAAGCATAGCAGATGTCATTGCAGCCATTCCTGTGGCTGTTGAGCGTGCCGCCTCGGCACCTTCAATGAGTGCCATTCTGTCTTCAAACATTGCACAAGTTGGATTTCGAAGTCGGGAGTAGGTATAACCGTCTTGCTCGCCTTCAAAGCGGGCAGCAGCATCCTCGGCACAGTCGTAGGCATAACCAGATGTCATAAACATGCTCTCGCTTGTTTCGCCAAGTTCACTTCTATATGTGCCTCCGCGAACAAGTTTGGTCTCAAGCCGCCACTTATCCGTAATGTCTCTATTCTGTCCGGTATCTCTTTTCATTTTTTGCTCTTCTGTAAAATTCACGCATTTAAGTATGGTATAAAAAATAAGTTTATTCTACCAAAGAACGCTAATTACTACAGGATGCACCGCCAAGTACACAAAAAGTTGAACAAAACGGATGATTTAAGGAAACATCGCGCCGGGCCGTGCTGAGCTCTGAGCCCATATTAAACTGCTGATCAAAAGCAAGCAGCGTACACGCCATGATCGCCGGGCGCTCTACTCCCTTATGTTTTACGATCATCCGTGATGTGGCGCACATCATATGATGCGGGTTTACATCAAGGATGCCCCAGCACGCTGTTGTGATTTCAACGACGTCTTCCTGCTCATTCATTTCCGGAAATAATATCAGTGAATGGGGATCACTTGCGTCAACGTTGACATCCAAACAATCAAATAAATCTGCATAACCAGCCCTGAGGTTTTCTTCATCCTCATGGGTAAACGTACGGCCCGCCACACGAATATCAAAACCATTTTTCGATAGCCATGAAAGGCCCGTCACCATAGGATCCCAGCTCCGGTCTCCACGTTCATTCTGATGAATGTTCTTTGTATAGTGATCAGTGGACACCCTGAGAGAAAGCAAATTTGGATACTTCTTATTGAGTTCAAGTAGCGCATCCTGATGACGCATCATCGGCTTCATAGCATTGGTGAGAATAAGCAGCTTAAACCCACGTTTGAGTATGCTTTCAATTATTTTGATAATATCCGGATTCATAAAAGGCTCACCGCCCGTAATACCGATTTCATTTACAGTAATATCATTCTCGGCGATCTCTTCTAGATAAGATAAGACCTCAGCATGACTTATATAAACCAGCGCATCATTTTTTGGTGACGATTCAATATAGCAATTGACGCATTCCAGATTACAAAGCGTCCCGGTATTAAACCAAAGCGTTTCAAGCGATTTCAAGTTAACATGGGCGCGCGCGCTGCCATCTTTGGTAAAGTTTGGATCGCAAAATTTACCAACTTTTTTTTTTACTTTACCCATAAGCAAAGCATACAATAAAAAAAATAAAGGTCACATAATAAAAAATAACATAATTGTGAGCGGGTTCTAGCTTGCATCTAGAAAGCCACAATCAACCTAAATATAGGAGCTAAAATAAAATCGCAAAAAATCGTATAGGCATCTCTTGAAACCTGAAATAACCACCCCATATGGTGGATAATAATTGAGTGATAAAATTAATATTTATATGAAAAAATTCGTTTTAATTCTGTCTTTGCTACCGATGCTGGTGCTGAACTTAGCGCCCGTGAGCATGGCTGCGGCCGACGTTTTGCCCGGCGAAATGCAGGAAATGCCATGCTCAGACACGAATAGTCATAAAAAAAATAAAGACCGCAGCATGTGGTTTCAATATCTCGAGGCACTTGGCGAAGCCGAGGCCGAAGAAAAAATTCTTTCTTTTCAATTCTACAGAAATCCGTTCATTGCCAGTCAATATGGCTTTTCGCTAAAGGATCAGTTTGCGATCCCGGATGAACGAAGCTACCTCCCCGACGAACCACCCATATCTTAAATGGGACAGGCTTCGTGCCCTTCGCGGTTTACTTCAATTTAAATTAATAAAATATCTGTGTTAAGATAAACACATCTGCTTGCTGAGCCATATTCATAGGATATTTCGCTTTGCAGCGTTCGAAAGGAAATATAATGGATATTACATCTATTAATCTAACAGGACATTGGGTTGGCATTCTTGCCATTGTCGTCTTTGTCTTTAGTTACTCTCTGGTTATTGCTGAAGAGTACTTGCATTTAAAAAAATCAATTCCGGTCATTTTTGGTGCCGGGATCATATGGTGTATTGTCGCCGTTCAATATATGAGCGACCCAACCCACGCCACAGAAGAAGCCATCAAACATCTTCTAATCGAATTTGGGGAGCTTTTCTTATTCCTCCTCGCCGCCATGACCTATGTGAACTCCATGAACGAACGCGGTGTCTTTGATGCATTGCGGGCATGGCTTATCCGTCACGACTTCACTTACAGGCAACTTTTCTGGATCACGGGAGGCCTCAGCTTTTTTCTCTCACCAATCATTGATAACCTGACCACTGCTCTTGTAATGTGCGCTGTTATTCTTGCTGTCGGCAAGGGAAACAAAAACTTCATTAGTATTGGCTTTGTTAATATCGTGATTGCGGCCAATGCCGGTGGTGCCTTTAGTCCGTTTGGTGATATTACAACGCTCATGGTCTGGCAAACAGGTATCGTAGACTTCTGGACCTTCTTCAATCTGTTCCTTCCATCAGTTGTCAATTACATCATCCCGGCAACAATTATGTCGTTCGCGATCAGCAACAGAAAACCGGATGTAGAAAATGAAATTGTGGTGATGCAACGCGGTGCCAAAAGGATTATTCTCCTTTTCGGACTGACCATCACTACGGCTGTGTCGTTCCACAGCTTCCTTCATATTCCACCGTTCCTCGGTATGATGGTTGGACTTGCTTATTTAAAAGCTTTTGGCTACTACCTGCAGCGTACTCACGAAGAGTATCGCACACGTATGCCCGGTGAAAATATGGGTGTTGGTGAAATTGGTGATACTCGTAAATTTGACAGCTTCCGTGAAATTGCACGGTCCGAGTGGGATACGCTGCTATTCTTCTTCGGCGTGATCATGTGCGTTGGCGGCCTTGGCTTCATTGGTTATCTCGGTCTTGCTTCCAACTATATGTATGTGGAAATGGGACCTACTTTTGCCAATATCATGGTCGGTTTCCTCTCCGCGATCGTTGATAACATCCCGGTGATGGTTGCTGTACTCCAAATGGAACTGACCATGGATACTTCTCAATGGTTGCTTGTGACCCTGACCGCTGGTGTCGGTGGTAGCATGCTTTCCATCGGTTCTGCTGCCGGTATCGCCCTGATGGGACAGTCACAAGGTCAATATACTTTCTTTGGTCATTTAAAATGGACCCCGGTTATTGCCCTCGGCTACGGCGCCAGCATCTGGGTTCACCTGTGGCTCAATGATCGTTTTGTTGGCGTGATGCCATAAGCTTTTCAAGTGGTGGGGGCAGTTTCTGTCTCCACCGCAGCTTTTTATTTGCAATTCCGCAATTTTTACCCGTAAGATAATCCCATATAAAGATTCACAAAATATAAAATATGGGGCAGATCATGTCATTCTTCCGCGCAGTGATTATCGCATCACTTGTATCACTATCTCTTAGCTTTTCTGGCGGCGCACAGGCGCAATCCGTTAATCCTGAGCTATTCCAAGCCATGAAATACAGAAGTATCGGCCCATATCGTGGCGGCCGCGTAACCACTGTATCAGGGGTTTGGGGTGACGCACAGACCTACTATATGGGCGCGACAGGCGGCGGCGTATGGAAAACAACAGATGCGGGAATCACGTGGCAAAATATTTCCGATGGTTTTTTTAACACCACCGGTATTGGTGCCATATCTGTGGCGAAATCGGATAGGAACATCCTTTATGTCGGAACTGGTGAAAGCCC
>CAXBLS010000018.1:0-35230 GCA_963976585.1 uncultured Kordiimonadaceae bacterium | reverse complement strand
GCAGCAATATAATATCGCCGCTTCAGTGGACTAGTTTGTCACCGCCGCTTACACGGCAGCTGCTCAACATGTCATAACGGCACCATCGCCACCGGTAAAGATGGTGGGCATCTTTTAAGCACGAATCTGTGTGAAGACTGTCATGTATCAAATAATTGGACAACCGTAAGGGTTGATCATGATCAGGTTCTTGGAACGTGTCAGAGTTGCCATGACGGTGGTATTGCGGAAGGTAAGGACATAGGCCACCTCACTACATCCGCCGATTGCGACACATGCCATATCACCCTTGCTTGGCTCCCCGCGACGTTTGACCATGATAACTTTAGCGGTGTTTGTTCCAGCTGCCATAATGGCACCGACGCAAGAGGAAAAGAAGCAGGTCATTTTATCACCTCCGCGCAGTGTGACGACTGTCATACAACAAACAACTGGATTTTCTCCAGTTATTCCCACGCAACCGGAAACTATCCAGACCACGGTACGGGGCGGCTCGACTGTATCGAATGCCACACATCAAACAATCAGGTTATCCCGTGGCCATCAGCGGCTTACCAGCCGGACTGCGCCGCCTGTCATGCGGGTGATTATGATATGAATGCGCATAAAAAATATGATAGTCCCAGCACAGTTTATTATTCTGTCAGCGAACTGCGTGACTGCGCGGGGTCCTGCCACGAATATACCGATAACACGTTGACGACCATAAAGGAAAATAGAAACAGTGAACACAGAGCAACCGATGGAAGTTTCAACTGATGACTTATAAAAAATCATATTTGTCACTTCTGTTTGTGGTGCTAGCGCTGTTCTTTGTTCCATTTGCAAATGCGCGTGTGGTTGAGAATGTTGACATAAAAGAAACCCCGGAAACTATGGAAATCAAGATTAATTTCTCATTTCCGCTTCAATATATTGGACATGTGCCCGGATCAAACGGTGATAATCTGCGCATTCAGTTTAGATTAAATTCACAAAATGTCCTCGATGGCCAGGATCTGCGAACTTTATCAAATAGATCAAATCTAACATGGGATCACTCAAAGGCTGTTGCACTGCAGGAAATGTTCTGGGATGGTGGCGATGCAACAAGCCCGCTTCTGACGCTGCTATTTAATCGCCATGTCGATTTTGATGTTGAGAGTTCAAGCGATCTGCGTTCCGTGACCATACGGGTGAATTATCAATCTGTACTAACCGGCCAGGACGCGCAAGACGATCAAAAGCATTCAGGACTACTCCGAGAGGCGATGGCCGCCTTTCGGGGAAATGATTACGAAACGGCGATCCGCCTTCTAACAAAAATTGAGGCTTCAGCAACCGGTGCCGTCCATAAACAAGCGCTTGAATATTTAGGTCTAACCCGTCAGAGAAATAATCAGCTCGCCCACGCAAAAGCCGAGTATCAGAGATTCCTCGAACTTTATCCTGATGGCCCTGACGCCATTAGAGTGCAGCAGCGCCTTGCTGCACTTACGACAGCGGATCAGCCAGCACAGCAAAGTTTGCGACAGGCTGAATCTGCGACACAGGAAGATGAGAAAGAATGGACGACGTCTGTTTATGGTAGTTTATCACAGTTTTATTTTCGTGATGAAAGCCGCCCCAGAGACGGCGAAAAAAGGGTTAATGTTTCAAACCTTAATTCAGATGCCAACCTAAATGTTCGCGCCCGCAGCAAAGATGCAGAAATTAGATTTCAGTTTGTCGGCAGTCATCAGGCGGATTTTTTGGAAGATAGAGAGAACCGAAAACGCCTGAGCAGAATATTTGTCGATTATCAAAACTACAAACTTGGTACGAGCATCAGAGTGGGTCGCCAATCAAAAAGCAAGGGCGGCGTCCTCGGGCGTTTCGACGGGGTCGATGTCGGATATGAAATTACGGATAACATCAAAGTCAACGCCGTTTACGGCCATCCGGTTCAATCCTCACGTCAAACCAATATCAATTCCGACCGTAAATTTTACGGCGCAAGTCTCGACTTCGACTCGCTGGTAGAAAACTGGGATTTCACCGCATATTTGATTGAGCAAAAGAACAAAAGCCTACTCGACCGAAGGGCTATAGGCGGCGAAGCTAGATATTTTAAGGATGGTAAATCCCTGTTTGCCATGGTCGACTATGATCTTCATTTCAAAGAGTTGAATTTGGCGATGCTTAACAGCAGTTTTAATCTGTCAGAAAAAACATCCATATACGCAAATCTGGATTACAGAAAGAGCCCGCTTCTAACCTCGACCAATGCAATACAAGGTCAGGGTGTGGAAAATCTATCTGACCTGTTTGATTTATATACCAATGATGAAATATATCTTATTGCAGCCGACCGAACAGCGACCGTTAAAACGGCAACCTTTGGCCTCAACCGAACCTTGAGCGAACAATTGAGACTGTCCGTCGACCTGACGGCGACGGACCTCGCGGGAACTGTGTCGTCTGCTGGCGTTATCGGCTTTCCGGGCACAGGCACAGAAATTTATACGTCCCTCCAACTTCTAGCCAGCGATCTTATTGTAGAAAGGGACAGCCATATCATTGGGCTGAGGTATAATGACAGAGAGCGGGATAGAAATTATACGCTCTACTTCAATAGCCGCTTTAGAATAGGCAAAGAGTTCCGCCTTAACCCGCGTCTTAGATTGGACTACAAGTCCGGCAAGCTCACCGACAATAAAAGGCTGATCATCCGACCAACCGTTAAAATGGAATATAAAGTCGGAAAATGGCTCTATCTTGAGTTTGAAGGCGGCTTCGAATACCGCGATGAGACATTCTCACAAATTGAACAAACAACAACCGGCAATTATATCTATACCGGATACCGTGGTATTTTCTAGAAGTGTTTATATGTATTCACGAGTTAACCGATGAATGACTGCTTTGGGTGGTGATATCAAGGGGTCAATGCAATACTTTACTCTAATATAGCAATAGAGGGATTGATTGATATGACTTACAGCAGAAGACTCATGTTTAGCACATTTTCCAGCACATTAATTTTTAATAAAATGTATTATTATTTATTTTCAACAGGTTATGTATCTATCAATGAGCCTCATAACCTGAACGGCGTTTGTCACTCGCCCTCAACTAAAGGAGAGCCTCAAAAAATAGTTATTAATAATAATTCTTAATAACTATTGCAATTAATAATGATTATTAATAAAGTTGTGTCACATTGATTCGTATTTAATAATAAAATTGCCAAGCCAGCCGATGTTCGTTGGGGTAATGTTTTGATTACCCAGAGTGCCCGCCACGCTACGACAAGCAAGCCAAGCATAAACTCCCTTGCAATAGGGTATTTTAGGAGTTTGCTTGTGAATAGCTTAAACAGTGTTTCGAAATTTGCGTTAATGATGGCGCTTTCGACGACCTTAACTGCGGTGTCTGCGAATGCAGAGAACGCGGAAGACGACGTGGATGTGATTACTGTCACAGCCACAAAAACAGAACGTAGCGTATTCAAGACCCCAACAGCCGTTGCGGTGATTGAACAAGAAGAAATAGACCGCTTTATTCCTCTATCCTTTAAAGATGTTCTGGAAGGAGTGCCAGGATTATCTGTTCAGGGTGGCTCGCGCCGTATTGCGGAAGAGCCGTCAATAAGAGGCTTTTCAGATCAGCAATTGGTACTTAGGTTGGACGGCGCACGTCAAAATTTTGATCAGCAGCACAGAGGGCGTTTTTTTGTTGACCCTGCGCTTATTAAACGAGTGGAAGTGATAAGAGGGTCAGCCTCTTCTCTTTATGGAAGTGGGGCTATCGGCGGCGTTCTTTCTTTAGAAACAAAAGGGGCTAAAGACTTGCTCCGTGATGGTCAGGATATCGGTGCACGTTCGAGCCTTGGTTATCAATCCAATGGTGATGAGCTATTTGCTTCCGGTGGTTTGTTTGGTCAAGCTGATAAAATTGATTTCCTTGGTAATGTCGTCTTCCGCGAAGTGTATAACGATATGGTTGATGGTTCTGGTAATCCAATTGTTGACTCGCAAGATAGAATTGTTAATGGACACACAAAATTTGGTTTTGAGCCGACACAGCATCAACGTTTTGAAGTGAATGCGGATTTTTTTAATGGTACCGGTTTAAACCCAACGGCATCTGATGGTGTGTCGTCGCCTACTACGGTGGTCGCTAGAGACACTAAAGAATATAATATTCGCGGCAATTATTCTTATAACGATCCGGATAATGCCATCGTCAATTTTAAGGCCGTCGTTCATTATGGTGACGTAAGAACCACAGAAGATCGTCTATTTGATGACCGCTTAGATGTATCGAATTTTAAATCATATGGTATCGATTTACACAATACCAGTCGTTTCATGGCGTCCGATCAGATAAACGCCGCTTTTACTTATGGCTTTGAGTATTTTAAGGATGAGCAGGACGGCACCAGAAATGGTTCGGATAGAATAGAGTTTCCAGACGCGGAACGTAAGTTTGCAGCGGGTTATGCCCAATTAGAAATCGATATCATGGATGGTCTTGTTTCGATTATCCCGGGCGTACGGTATGATAGCTTTGATTTAACCTCGAATGGTAGTTTTGTAACACGCGAAGAAAGTGATTTTACACCGCGTGTTGCCCTTGGTATCAACCCCACCGAAGCGTTATATTTGTGGGGTAGCTATTCAGAAGCTTTCCGTGCTCCGACACTGACCGAATTATATAATGACGGTGTACATTTTTCTGTGCCAGGCGGGTTTGGGCCTGGTACACTTGTAGTCAACGAATTTGTTCCAACACCGAGGCTTGAGGCTGAGCAAGCAAAATCGTGGGAAGTTGGCTTCAGATTTCGTCAAACGGATATCGTGACAGACGGAGACAGCCTTCAAATCAGTGCTAACTATTTCAGTACGGAAGTTGACAATTTTGTCGATACGGTTGTGACATATGTAGATTTTGCAAAACCACCAAGCTTTACGCCGCCATTTGGTCCGGTATCATTTTTTGGTACGACACAGAATGTAAACTCACAAGCAGAGATTGATGGCTTTGAAGGGGAAGTGCGTTATGAAAGTACTTATTTCTCAGCAAGCGTTAGTGGCTTTACGGCTAATGGAAAGAACCCTTTAACGGATGAAGGCCTGTCGTCAATTGCACCGGATAGCATGACTATTAGCCTAAGGGGTAAAATGCCTGATTACGGTTTGCAAGTCGGCACAAGAGTAACAATCACTGCTGCGCAAAATGATGTCCCGCAGGATAGTGTCACAACAGATGGTTATGAAACCGTCGATCTGTTTGCCAGTTGGTCGCCCAATGGCGGAGCACTGCAAAATACGGTATTCAGCTTTGCAGTTGATAATGTATTTGATGAAGATTATTCCATTCACCCAACTGTAATTCGTCAACCTGGACGCAGTTTCAGATTCAACGCTTCTCACCAGTTTTGATGATGAGGATTAAGGAATGAGTATAGCGATGACACAGGAAAATGACCCCACAGCGCTTAAGCGGGAAAGCAGGTTAAAATCAGCTAAGTTCCTGAAAAGTGAAACCCTACTTCAGGGCGAGGATGAAATAATTATTGTTCACGGTGAGGTGGAATACAAACTGAGGAGGACATCGCAAGATAAGCTCATTCTTACGAAATAACATCTATTTCAGATTAACTGTTAAGCAAGCCAGTGCGCGAAACGATTACGAGTAACGCCACCGCCAGCCAGCCGACAAAAGCTCTGATCTTTACATTAATTAAATACAGGAGGTCTTTATGACAACGGCAGTAGCAAAAAGTGAAAATAGTTATATGGCAGATATGAAAGAAAAATGGTCTGCATTCAAAAAAGAAAACCCTAAAGTTCGTATTCGTAATGCAGCAGATGATCTGTGCGTAAGTGAGGCAGAATTAGTTGCAACAGGGATTGGTGAGACGGCAACTCGATTAAACAAAGATTGGGGCGGTATTATTAAAGGGTTTGAGACATTAGGTGAAATATTATGTATTACACGCAACGATGACGCAGTTCATGAAAAGGTCGGTAAGTTTGCCTGTGTTTCTATCAGTCCAGGACATGCATTGGTCCTTAATCGTGAAATAGATTTACGTATATTCTTTGGTAACTGGCATTTTGGGTTTGCTGTTCAAGAAGAAACCCGAAATGGGATTCGTAAAAGCCTTCAGTTCTTTGATCTGTCAGGTTCGTCAGTTCACAAAGTCTACTTGCGGGACGACAGTGATCATGATGCATATGATGACCTAGTGAACAGGTTCCGTGCTGAGGATCAATGTGAGGAAATTGTTACGGTTGCACCCGCTCCGGTCCCTGTTGAAGCTGACGACAGTACGATTGATGCGGATGGTATGCGTCAACATTGGCTTGCTTTACAAGACACGCATGACTTTATTGAACTTCTCCGTGATTTTGGTGTTGCAAGACAGCAGGCGTTGCGCCTTGTTGGTGATGACTTAGCGTTTGAAGTATTACCAACTGCGTTTCGGTATGCGCTGGAGAAAGCCGCCGAGACCAGTTTATCGATAATGGTTTTTGTGGGGAATAAGGGGTGTATACAAATTCATACGGGTCCCATTAAAAGAGTTGTGGAAGCACAAGGTTGGTTAAACATACTTGATCCCGGGTTCGATCTTCACGTCCGTGAAAATCAAATTGATAGAGCATGGGTGGTAAGGAAACCAACGGTTGACGGAATTGTCACTTCTTTGGAACTCTTCGATAAAGAAGGAAGGCAAATACTTATCATGTTTGGCGAAAGAAAACCAAATAACCCCGAACTAACTGAATGGGCAGAATTATGTGCGGAGCTGCCAAAATGAGACAGTTGATTTATGTAATTGTTGGTTTTTTCTTAACATCTTTTTCATCATCAGCTCAAAGTGATGTCTGTGAAAGCGCGGGCGCCCAGGTGATTGCTCTTGGTGGTGCGGTTACTGAAATGATATATGCCTTAGGGGAAGAGGATCGCATCGTAGGAGTAGATGTTACCTCAACCGTTCCTAGTGACACATCAAAACTTCCTAAATTGGGATATTACCGTAGCGTAGGTGCAGAGGGATTGTTATCATTAGGTCCTGATATGATTATAGCTGACCCCGACGCAGGACCACCTGAAGCGCTTGGTCAAGTGTCCTCTGTAGGCGTATGCATCCGTAAAGTTGGAAGAGGCGGCAGTGCCCAAGCTGTGTTAGATCGTGTCAATCAAATTGCCAGTGCGCTTAATATTCCTGAAAAAGGCAAAGAACTAAGGGTTGAACTCGCAGCTGAGTTTGACGATGCGGAGAATTTGGTTGCTTTGAAAAAGAAGTCACAACCAGCACCGAAGATCCTATTCCTACTGTCCGCAAAAGATGGTGCTCCAGTCGCTGCAGGTCAAGATACTGATGCCAATGCTATTATTGAATTGGCTGGAGGCATCAACGCGGTAAGCGGTTTCACCGGGTACAAGCCTTTATCTTCTGAGGTAGCGGCATCCTCTGCGGCTGATTATATTCTGATGATGTCTCATGTTGTTCAAGGATCAGGTGGAAAAGAGGCGATATTATCCCTTCCTCAATTGCAACTGACGCCTGCGGGAAAGAACGGTAATTTAATATCTATGGACGGTCTTTTACTGCTTGGTTTTGGACCACGTACTCCGGCAGCTATCAAGTCACTCACCCAGCAAATATTCTGATGCTAGAATGAAAAAAGGATTGCAGTGGTAATGAGGTTAAACGAAGAAGCGATAGAGCAGGTGAAACTTAAAAAACCAAGTCTGATGATGGTTTTATCGGCCGCTTTAATTGCAGCAGTTCTGATCAATATCACGATTGGCAGTTACGGACTTTCCATAAGTAAAATACTCGCGATCCTGTGCGGACAAATTGGATTGGGATTACCTTGGGAATATGCCTCGCATGAGGAAGGGATTTTATTATCAATCCGTATGCCGCGCGTGGTATTGGGGGCCTTTGTTGGTGCTGCACTTGGAATCTCTGGCGCAGTATTACAAGCATTGTTTCGAAACCCGCTCGCCGAGCCCGGTTTAATCGGTGTCTCTGGCGGAGCTGCTCTTTTTGCAGTTGCCTATCTTGTATTAGGTTTTGGGATGGTGGCTGGTTTTATGCTTCCTCTTATTGCGTTTTTAGGTGGTGTATGCGCCACCCTATTAATCTACCTACTATCGAGAAGAACTTCTGGTGATAAAGTTGCGAGTATGCTGCTCATTGGTATCGCCATTAACGCTATTTCAATGTCAGGAATTGGAATATTTCAATTTATAAGTGATGAAACGCAACTAAGACTGCTGACCTTCTGGATGATGGGTGGGCTTGGTAGCGCTACGTGGGATGGCATCCTTCCATCACTAATATTGATATCTTTTGGTGTAGTATTTATATGTCGATCTGCTGTTCCGTTAAACGCTTATCTTCTTGGCGTTGCGGAAGCTGGACATTTAGGGGTAGATACAAAGAAACTTACTAAAGTGGTCATTCTTTCGGTTGCCTTAGTTGTAGGAGCTTCTGTCGCCGTTTCAGGCATTATAAGCTTTGTTGGCCTGGTCGTACCACATATCATAAGGCAATTTGCTGGTCCTGATCACAGACTGGTTATTCCTGCATCAGCACTACTTGGTGCAACACTTACACTAGTGGCTGATCTGGCGGCTCGCATTATTGTCATGCCTGCTGAATTACCCATCGGACTTGTTTGCAGTGCGGTTGGCGGCCCTTTCTTTTTGTGGCTTTTATTAACCACACGCCGTGGGAGATTTTAATGTCCTTTGAGGCACAGAATGTATCGATATATATCGGAAAAAAAGCGTTAATAAAGAACCTGTCTATGTCGATCGACCCGGGGAAGCTATCAGTAATTATTGGGCCTAATGGGGCGGGAAAATCTACTACACTTAAAGTGTTATCAGGCGATTTATCTCCCTCGGAAGGTTCCATTACTTTGGACAACACACCAATCGGTAAAATTAATTTTCAGAAGCTTGCTAAGCGCCGCGCGATCTTACCACAATCGTCCCATGTAACATTCAATTTCAACTCTCATGACATCGTTGCGTTGGGGAGGCTTCCTTATAATGAACCGGCATCCATAAGCGCTCCGATTATCCAGGAAATAGTTAAATTAACTCGGACAGAATGTTTGATGAAACAGCAATTTTCGACGCTTTCAGGTGGAGAAAAACAGCGCGTTCAGTTTGCTCGTGTTTTGGCGCAAATCTGGCCGTCGGGACAAACAAGTGAAGACAAGTATTTGCTGTTAGACGAACCGACAAGTGCTCTTGATCCACTATATCAGATCGAGATACTTAATACCGCAAGATGGCTCGCAAGGGAGCGAGGGTTTGGTGTACTTGCCATTTTACATGACCTTAATCAGGCAATGTCATATGCAGATCAGCTTTATATACTTAAAAACGGAGAACTTGAGAAATCGGGGAGACCTGAGAGCGTCCTTGATGAAAATACAATTGAGGCAGTTTGGGGCATTAACGCAGAAATTTTATATAGAAATAATAATACTATGCCAGTCATTATTCCAGTTATGCAACAGTAGAATTGGTAAGCGATTTGCAATGAAATTTAAAGAAGAAGAACAAGAAAAGAAAAAGAGTATAGAAGAAGCGGAGGATACTTCTCTAAAAGATAAGCGTGTAAAATATTGTCTACATGTTATCGATACCAATGTTTTACTATGTTTTTCATCTGGGCGTGTTAAAGGTTTTATACATAATTGCTTACACCATTTATGTATAAAAATAAGTAGTTAAAGCTGGCGTAAAAAATACCTTACAGAGCTTGTTCAAACAGACGGTGACTACGTATTATATTGTGTTTTAATTGACAAACGAAGGCTTGTTTTAGGTCGCCAGCAATCATGCATTTTTGGTGGGCCGATCTGTTAAACCACAGAAGACTAACGTGTAGCACATTATGTTACACATTAATTGTTATATAATTATATTATTTATTATTTTTAATAAGTTAGACATCTATCAACTAGGACTATACCCTGATGGTCGATGGTTCAGATTCAATCCTTGCACCAAAAAAATAACCCTAGCCATCGTGGGAGGGGGTTATTTTTTGGCTTTCTCATAAACGGTTTCACCATCAAAAATGGTCATCGTCACAAAAGTATCTGAAATGTCGTAGGTGGGGATATCGAATAGATTTTTGTTGAGGACAACAAGATCCGCTCGCTTGCCAACTTTAATGGTGCCTTGTTTATCGTCGAGGCCCATGGTGTAGGCGCCGTTAATTGTGTAGGCTCTTATGATTGTTTCAAGGTCAACACGTTCGCTTTCTTTTAACGGGCGACCGGTGTTTGTATATGGATCCTGACGGGTGATTGCGACTTCGATGGCAAGCAGGGGGTTCATATCGGTGACAAAAAAATCGCTGGCGCCGTTGATGCGGCCACCGGCGCGGTGAACACTGCCGATCGGATACATGTCGTGGGTTCGTTTTTCGCCGATGGCGGGGATATCAAGTTCAATGGCCGCGGGATCATAATAGGACCAAAGCGGCTGGAAGGTCGCACCGACGTTATATTCGCCGAAACGGGGAATGTCTTCTTCGGTGATAAGCTGGAGGTGGGTCATATGATGACGGTTATCAGAGGGACCGTTTTCATTGATCATGGCTTCATAGCCATTGAGGGCAATACGGATACCGGCGTCACCAATGGCATGGACATGAACTTGTAAACCCATGCTATCAAATTTGGTGAAGTAGCGATTTACATCTTCTTGTGAGTAAAAGCGGGGGCCTAGGCCATGCACCGGATCTTCATAGGGTTCAAGCAGGGCACCGGTATTGGATTCTATGACGCCGTCCATGTAAATTTTAACGGAATCCACATCAAGGTTGGGGCGTCTCCATTGCTCACGGCTTTCAAGAAATGCAAAAATTTCATCATCGAATACCCCAGGTTGCCAGTTTATGGTTGAGAGTGAGGCGAGGGCACGGACCTTAAATTCGCCAGCATCCGCAAGGGCCACCAAAGGTTCAATCATCGCAGCGTCGAGGCCCGGTTCAATCACTGCGGTGACGCCCAGTGAATGAACCATATCAATAGACGCACGCACGCTATCTAATCTGTGTTCTGGTGTCATTTCGGGCAATATATTTTTAACGAGTAACATAGCGGCATCATGGAGGGCGCCCGTGGGTTCACCGGTTACCGGGTCAAGGACAACCACACCATCGTCGCCGGGGTCCGTGTCTTTGGTGATGCCGGCTATTTCCATTGCTTTGCTATTGACCCAGCCGGAGTGACCGAAACTTGAACCGAGATAAACCGGACGGTCCGGGAACAGTTGATCGAGAATGTCTTTGTTGGGTTCGGCGTTTGGCCATAGATAATCGGCCCAGCCGGAACCAATAATCCATTTTTCAGGTCCAAAGCCTTCTAATGACTGACAGGCTTCTAACTTTTTGTAGACTTCCTCGACGGTTTCGATGCGGATAAGGTCACATTCTGTATCTGTGGCCACGCCAATGAGCACATGGGCGTGACTGTCGTGAAAACCGGGGAGAAGCATCTGGTCCGCGAGGTCGGTGACGTCTGTTTCTTCGCCGATCCACTCGTTGGCGCCATCATTATTTCCCACATAGACAATAAGTCCATCTTTTATAGCAACCGCCTGCGCCCATTCATTATCAGCTTCAACGGTGTAGACGGCGCCGTTTTTAAACACCCGGTCCGCGCGGTTGGTGACAGCCTCGTTGACTTCAGCGTTACCGCATCCGGAGATAAATATCGCTGAGATAGTGGTTAGGATAAATGAATTTTGGGCCATAATATGTTCTTTCAATGTTGCTCAAACAAAGGATAACACTGTGAGGCTAATGCATTGTTGTTTAGATTGTCAACGCTGCACTTTTGAGCTTCAAAGGACTTTCTCCGGGTTGGTAAAAGTCTGAGAAATAGATACTCTTCTATAGGGTCCAGGATGCACAGGTAGCGATCATCATTCTATAAAGCGATTGACTAACCTTGTGATAGGTGAAAAGGTGATTTTTTTTATGAGGGGAATGTAATCATGAGTTCAGAGAAACTATCAAGCCTGACAAAGAGAATTTCGGGGCCATCATCTGCGGCCTGGGATGTGGGAGATGTGGCGTCAAAAAGAATATTGAAAGGTGAGGATATCATTCATCTTGGTATTGGTGATCCTGAACTTGATACGCCGGAAGCGATCCGCAATACTCTTCATGACGCCGTTGAGCAGGGAAAAACCCACTACGCGCCGCTTGCTGGGGAATACGCCTTGCGGGAGGCGATTTCGGAGCACGCCTCCGTGCTATACCAAGGCGGCGTTGAAGCGGATGATATTGTTATTTGTAACGGAGCCCAAGGCGCTCTGTTTTCAACGTTTCTGTGTCTGACGGAAGCCGGTGATGAGGTGATTGTATTTGAGCCATATTATGCACCGTATCCTGCCGTGGTAACAGCGGCCGGTGCCAAAATGGTGAGTGTTGTCCTTGATAAAGAAGCAGGGTATCCGCTAGATTTTGATAAAATAAAAGACGCGGTTACACCGAGAACGAAAGCCATTTTGGTCAATTCCCCGGGTAATCCGTCCGGTGCGGTTTTCGATCAGGCTGTTCTCAGTGAGCTAGCGCTTTTTTGTAAAGAGAACTCGATCTGGTTGATATCTGATGAGGTTTACTGGTCACTGTGTTTTGAAAATGCGCACAGTTCGGCCTATATCATGGAACAATGCCGGGACATGATGGTTGTCGTTAACAGTCTTTCTAAATCACATGCCATGACAGGGTGGAGAATAGGCTGGGCCATCGGGCCAAAGCACTTCATTAAGGCGATGACGGATCTGTCACAGGCTCTTTATTTTGGTATCAATCAATTTGTGCAAAACGCGGCGATCACGGCGCTTGCTGATAAAAATACCACCGAAGATTTCAAAAACCTTTTTCGCCAACGGCGTGATGCGCTCTGCAGCGGCCTGCGAAAAAGCAATCATCTGGACTTTGCGGTCCCGCGCGGTGGCATGTTCGTGCTTCTTGATATTTCGCGAACCGGCCTTAGCGGCAAAGAGTTTGCTGAACAACTGCTTAATGAAGAAAAGGTGGCGGTCGTTCCCGGCTTTGGCTTTGGTGAGTTTGTTGGAAACACGGTGCGAATTGGATTTCTTTGTGAAGAAGAGAAGCTTGAGGACGCGGCGAGGCGGATCGTTAGGTTTACGGAACGCAAAACTAGTGATGGGTGAGGTCTTATTTGGGGTCTTCACCAAAATTATATTTAATAATATCACGCAGAAATTTTTTCCGTTTAGAAGGACGTCCTCTCAGCAGGCGATAAATATGTCCAATTGAGCCGGCAATGAGTGTTGCTAAATTGTGTAAAAGAAGGCCGCGGCTACCGAACGCTTTTTTTAGATAGAGGCTACGGGAGTTATGCCAATATTTTGGAAGGCGAATGGCCGTCGTGTTAATTCCAGTTGATGCGCCAGCATCGTGTATGATTTTTGCCTCAGGTAAATAATGAATTTCAAATCCGCTCTCCGTGATACGCCGACAGAGGTCAACTTCTTCAAAATAGAGGAAGAATTTTTCATCAAATAGTCCTGCTTTTTCCAGTGCTTCTCGTCTGATCATCATGTTTGCACCGCTTACCCAGCCGACAGATGAAGCTGTATCAGGAGGAGGTGAGATTGTCACCCGGTGCTTTCGCCACAGTTTACTAACAAATCCTATGCTCAGATTTTCTTCGATTGTGCTGCGCAGCGAGTGAAAACGAAATGCACCACATTCCACATTGCCATTGAGGTCCAACGTTGGGCCACCGACAATGCCAATATTTTTATTGTCGTCGAAGTAAGTTGTCATTTTGGCCAATGTACCCGGTAAAATTATTGCGTCCGGATTGAGCAAATAAATTAAGTCAGGCTGTATTTCCAACTCCAGAGCTTTTTTGATAGCGACGTTATTTCCAGCACCAAAGCCACCGTTTATGGGATGCGGAATGAGGGAAACGCAGTCCTGATAGTTTTCCTGCTCTATCGCGTTTGAGATGATGGAGAGGGAATCGTCGGGAGAGCAATTATCAACAATCCAGCATTTTGCATCCGGACCCAGCTTTCTGAGTTCGGGGACCAAGGCGTTTAAGTTTTTCAGGACATGAATTGGTGTCCCGTAATTCACTATAACGACGATTAGATTCATAAATAATCTTTCATATACGCACAGATGATCAAATCACTCTTACTGTAAAATCCTTTATAATACAGATTGGTGAACGATGGCCAATAATCTTTATAATTGTAGGATCGTTATTTGGGCTGTGCAGCTGACTAAGGACTTGCAACGAGATGAGTTATTCCATAGCATCAGGCTTCGTCATTAATATTGTAGGGTCTGGATCATGAAAATTACAAATATACTGCTTTGTGTGGCAATGAGTTTAGTGTGGCAAAACACAGCCATTGCAGCTCAGGATCAAATGCCATCATCGGATAATGATGTGATGAAACTTACGTTTCTTGGCACCGGTGCACCGCGCCCTTCGACCGAACGTTACGGACCAAGCATTTATGTGGAAGCGGGGGATCATAAAATCTTGGTTGATGCAGGACCCGGCATGCGTGAGCGACTTTTTGAAGCGGGTGGCTTCGAGGCTATTTCAGGGGTTGATCATTTGTTGATTACCCATCTTCATTTTGACCACACGGTGAGCATTTCCAGTGCCTGGTTGAGTGGCTGGCTTTTCGGCCGCAGAGTGCCGCTTAAAATTCAGGGACCGGCGGGTATCAAGGATATGATGGAAAATATCAAACGCGCTTACCAATGGGATGTGGATTACCGGGTGATGGTCGGTGTTCCTATTGAAGGCACTGAGCTTATCGTCGATGAAGTATCAGACGGTGTGATTTTTGATGAAGACGGGCTTAAAATTACCGCGTTTCAGGTAGAGCATATGCCGATCAATATGGCCACGGGCGATGTTTTGGGCCTTCGCGGTGAAACACTGGGCTTTCGGATCGATTATAAGGGCCATTCAGTACTCTTTTCAGGAGACACCAGATCAACGGAAAACAGCGAGATTAACAATATCGGTAAAGGCGTTGATCTTTTAATCCATGAGGTTCAAGTGCCATCCCCGGGGGCGACGCCAGAAGCAAACCTTGCCAATGTCAGTCTTTCTGTCCACTCCACGCCGGAGCAAGTCGGATATGTGTTTGAGGCGACAAAACCAAAAATGGCCGTTTATTCTCATATCATCCCGCCGGGAACAAGTGCAGAAGATCTTGAGGTTGCAACGCGTCCTTTTTACAAGGGGCCGCTGACTGTTGCCCATGATTATATGGAGATTACGTTAAGTGGTGATGATATTATTGTTGGCGAGCGCAAAAAGCAAAGCGATGGCAAATTTGAAGAATCGAATGTACTTGCGAAATAATCAAGAGTTGGAGGCAGGATGACAACTAAATCCGCCGAAGGGATACTTAAAAATACATTCGGTTACGATAATTTTCGTGGTCGGCAGCTGGATATAATTGAAAATATTATTGCAGGTAATAATGTCTTGACGGTTATGCCGACGGGGGCGGGTAAATCGCTGTGTTTTCAAATTCCAGCCCTATTGATGGACGGTCTTACTATCGTTGTTTCACCGCTTATATCATTGATGCAAAATCAGGTTGAGGCGCTTAAATTATTTGGTGTTGAGGCAGCGAGTATAAATTCGACCAATTCACCTGAGCAAAACCGGGACATTTGGCAGAAGATTAATGGCGGTCATTTAAAAATTCTGTATGTGTCGCCTGAAAGACTGATGACAGAGCAGATGCTTGATTTAATTGATGATCTTGAGGTTAGTTTATTTGCAATCGATGAAGCGCACTGCGTTTCGCAGTGGGGTGCTGCATTTCGCCCGGAATATGAGGATCTCGGCTTTCTCCACGGTAGATATCCAGGCATTCCAATAATTGCCCTCACTGCAACTGCGGATAAGATGACGCGGGAGCAGATTTGTCAGAAGATTTTTTCAGATGACGTAACCACATACCTTACGGGGTTTGATCGACCGAATATTAAACTCAATGTCGAGATCAAAAAAGGATGGAAAAATCAACTTCTCAATTTCATGAAAGGCAGGGCCAAGGAAAATGGTATCGTTTACTGTCTTTCGCGAAAAAAAACGGAGGAAGCGACAAGAGCGCTGGTTGATGCAGGGGTCAATGCACTTTGTTACCATGCAGGCATGGCTGGCGATCGGCGGGAAGAAAACCTCAACCGCTTTATGACTGAGCCGGATCTTATAATGGTGGCGACCATCGCTTTTGGTATGGGTATTGATAAACCGGATATTCGTTTCGTGTTTCATACGGACATGCCCGGATCACCCGAAGCCTATTACCAGGAAATCGGTCGCGCTGGCCGTGACGGGGAACCAGCGGTGGCTCATATGCTCTACGGGCTTGATGATATCAGGATGCGGCGGGTCTTTATTGATAATGAGGATGCGAACGAGGAGCACAGAAGGCATGGCCACCAACGCTTGAATTCTCTTTTGTCTTATTGCGAGGCACCGCAGTGTCGGCGGATGGTGCTGCTAAACTATTTTGGTGATGATCCGGAATTTGAGAGCTGCGGCAATTGCGATCTTTGTTTAAATCCGCGCAAAACCAAGGATGCGACCGAAGCGGGGCAAAAATTTATTTCTGCTGTTTACCGCACAGGTCAGAATTTTGGCGTTGGTCATATTGTCGATATTTTGCGAGGCAACCCAACGGATAAGGTCCTAAAGCTGGAGCATGATCAATTGCCGACCTTTTCGGTCGGTCAGGAATATAATGTCAATGAATGGAAATCAATCGCCCGCCAATTGATGGCGCGCGCGTTCATCACGGCAGATATGGAATATGGATCACTCAAAATAACCGATGATGGGTATTTACTGCTTAAGGGACAGGAACAGTTTAATTACTGTGCTGATATTACGCTCACGGCCAGCAAAAAACCAACCAAAGCAAAACAGATTGTGCGTAATCTTGCTGATGAAGATCAGGATCTATATATTGGTCTTAAAGAATTGCGGAAGAAAATAGCTGCGGAGAGGTCGCTTCCTGCCTATATTATTTTTTCCGATAAAAGTCTGGTTGATATGGCGGTTAATAAACCTGTGACACTTGATCAATTTGGACAAGTGTTTGGGGTCGGGGAAGGAAAGAAGAAAAAATTCGGCGATCAGTTCGTCGATTTTATTTCGCAGGCCAGTTGACGGTGTCGAGCCCGACAAAGCGGGTAAGCCGATCAAGCTCTGCATTCAGTTTTTTCTGGCGCGCACTGCCCCATTTGATCCCCGGTTCTTGCCAGAAATTGATGACGTTCAGCGTGTTTTTCTTTCGGTCAGCCTTAAGCTCTATGCGGCCTACAAACCGTGCCTCTTCAAGGATAGGGTAAACATAGTATCCCCATTTTCTTTTTGCAGCGGGTACAAATATTTCAATCTTGTAATCAAATCCAAATAGATTTTTTAAGCGTACGCGGTCTCGTATGGCCGGATCAAACGGGTTTAAAATTCTGAGCCGTGAAGTGGCATGAGTTAAATTGGCAAGGCGCTGCTCAATATTGGTGGCCGCAACCGCGTCAATCCAGGAACCGTCAGCAGTTTGCCATTGAATTGGCCTATGGTCACTGCCACTATCTTTATACCAGCGATTAACTTCGTCCTTATGGGTGGCGTCCCAGAAATTTTGGATGTCTTTTAAGGCCCCGAAACTCATACGATCAAGCGCGGCATTACATAACCAGTTTATTTGCTCATCATCCGGTGGATTGTGGTTTCGGTGCCTAACCGGTATGACACGGTGGGGCAAATCATAAAATTTTTTAAATTTTTCGCGGTGGGATGTGGCAAGTTCACCGCTATACCAGAGGTAATCAAGGGCCACCTTGTGGGGTGGGCGTGACCACATCTTTTTCTTGCCGACGATTTCAGTATCAAAGGCGTGAGTGGAAAGTGGTCCTTCTTGTTCAATGCGGTTTTGAATATCCTCGAGATCGGCGTGAGCAAGAATTTGCTGAAATCTTTTTGAACTATCGAGCCATTTTTTAAGTCTGCCAAACTGCCTTGTCCACATGGGATAGTAATCCATAGGAATAATAGAGGCATCGTGGGTGAAATGCTCAAAAACATCTCTTTTTGAGCCAAGTAACTCATCTAGCATCGCTTCGCGGTAATTTTGATTTCGGCTCCAGAGAATATGGTGGTGAGCGCGACTGACATTTTGTATTGTGTCGAGCTGGACGAAACCGAGCTCCTTTATGATTTTCAGCACGTCAAGCGACCCCGTGGGCGCGCTGGAGAGCCCCATACTTGAGAGCCACAGATTTCGTATGTCATTATTGTTAATTTTTAACACGACTTTTTGGCCCGTTTAAAAATATACCAACCCACCCAAAGTGAAGAAGTGAGAAGAGCCCAGGCAATAATGGCGGGTTCAGGTGAGCGCGGGGAGCTTGACGCGCCGGCGTAAGCGGCGATCAGCGAGTAGGGTGTGATGCTAATGAGCCAGGCGGTTAAGAATTTAGAAAAAGGCATCTTCGTCATACCAGCAATACAGGTGGAGACTTCCGGTAGAACCGGTAACGCACGGGAGAGCAGTATGGTAAAGAAACCGTGCTCTTCAAAACTGGCTTTGAATTCTTCGCGCTCTGTGTCGTTTTTAAGCAGAAATTTAAGGATCACTTCACCGTATCTACGACCGAGCATATATCCGCAGCACCCGGCAATGGTGAGGCCGATAATGGTAAATGCGGCGCCAAGCAGCGTTCCCATGAAGAACCCGGCCAGCATTATGGTTGCTAGTGTGGGGATTGATATAAAAAGATCAATGAGCATCAATGCGAGGACCACGCCGCCGATATAGTAAGGCGGGAAAGACCTGATTTCATTAAACCAGAAATCGATTCTGTCGATGGTGATCAGTCCGGTCACTTGCACCAGAATAAAGCTTGAGCCGGAAACAAATCCGAGGATTAATATGACTTTAATGAGTGATTTCATTTTAGCTTCATCAACATGATATTCTTGAAGTCGATTGGATGACTTTCTGCTTGTAGGGCGATGTAACCTTCTTTTAAAGATAGGGCCTCTGTAATGAAATCTGCCGAATCCTCCTCATCAGGAATGATGCGGGTACTGTCATATTCAAAGACCAGCTCACCATTGATGAAATGTTTAATATTTTTATCGCCGTGCACTTCTATTTCCGCGCTGACCCATTGATCGCCGAAGTAAGTTTTCGACGATGATCGGTAACAATGTTTGCGCATATGGACGCCGTGAATCTCAAAATCCGTTCCCGGGGTACAGATGTTTCCGGTTGGGCGTTTTTTCCCGTCCGTGAGGCCGCCAAGCAGTTGATTTTCGACCGAAGCCGGGAAATTTTGATCAAAATACATGCTTTCGGGTGACTGGCTATGAAACATGATACCGCTATTTCGAATGTTCCATGTTTCGGAATTTGGGACTTGCTCACCTGTGAAACGGTAATCGAATTTAAGTCTGTAGTGTGACAGTTCCTCTTTATAAAAAATATGCGCGTAGGCATCATCGAAAGTGGTGTATTGATCATAAACAACGCGCATCATGCCGTCTTCGACGCGAAAGGTATCGCGAAAATTTACCCCCACGTCCTGTCCGGAAAATTTTATGGTCCAGTCATCAAGGTTTTCACCATTGAAGATGCTGACCCATTTATTTTCCTGCGCACTTGAATATTGTGTGGCCACGAAAATAAATATCGTGGCCGTCAGAATAGGCTTTAGAATTTTTGTTATTCTTGAATTATTCATGGCTTCAGAATTGCATAGGGTTTGGATTATTTCAATATAATTTCGTCATAGTAGTTCGACGGGCAGGGCGGTGGTGTGTTTGACCTGATGTAGCACGAATAGGGTTTGCGCATCACGAATTTCGGGAAATGTTTTTAATGTCTTTAGTATAAAGTGCGATAATTCTTTGTTGCTGCGCGCGACCACTTTCATAAGGTGATCATAGGGGCCAGAGAGGGAGTAGCATTCAAGAATATGTGGGGATGCGCGAACCGCCGTTTTAAAACTGTCAAACGCCGCTTCTGTGTTTTGGTTGATGCTGACCTGGACAAAGGCCATGACGTCAAAGCCCGCTTTTTCGGCATCGAGTAGGGCAGCGTATCCTTTTATAACACCAATCTCTTCCAAGCTCTTTGTCCGTCTAAGACAGGTGCTTTCAGACATATTGGTTTTTGCGGCAAGCTCTAGCATTGGCATACGGCCATGGTGTTGGAGTGTGCTTAATATTTTTTTGTCTTGTTCGGTGATCATGGAGAATCTCTGCAATAAAATTAATATTATGATGATTATCACCAAAATAATAGATATTACCAATGATTTTGATGCTTTTCATCAGAGAAATTGATGTAATGTCTTTTCATCATGTAACTTAGGAGAAGATAAAAATGTCAGAAGAAAAATTTTTCCACGTCGGAGATCGAAGCGATGAGCCGATAGCACCAACTCAGTTTGAGGTGGGTCCATTTAAAAAAGCGCGGCACCCTGAACCCTATTGTTTTGATGTTAATCTGGTCGCTGAAGCGGGTGACATGCAATCAAAGACCGGGACTGTTTCCGTGAATATTCCAGGCTTTAGTCCGGTGACGCTTTACTGTGACGAACAGCCACCAGTGGGCAAAGATACGGCACCACCACCACTGGCATTTTTTGCCGCCGGGATTGGTTTTTGCCTGATGACACATCTTACTGACATCTTGACGGCACGAAAAATTCAGGTTGATAGCTTAAAGCTTGAGCAACGCATTAAGTTTAGAACCAATCTGGGCCATATGCGTGAACATGGATATATGACGGAAGGCGGCTGCGATATGGTTGAAACCCATGTGATTATCGATAGTCCGGAACCTCAAGAAAAAATCATGGACTTGTTGAGTGAAGCAGAGGGCGGATGCATGGCTCACTACGCGCTTAGAAACCCAATCCCATGGTCAACCAGGCTTGTTTATAACGGCAAAGAGGCGGTTAGCCGATCGGGCAACGATGCATAACTATTTCGTTGAGAAGTCTGTTTTTAATGACGCCGAATAAGATCATCCTTTGATCTGCACCAGATTATAGAGCAGGTCGCCTTGAAACACGACGCGGCGGACGAGAAGTTCATGGACGACCCCGTCTATGGGTGAGTGCAGTTCTTCGAGGACGCTGCCGTCAAGGCCTGTTACGCGCCCTATAAGTTCGCCTCTCTTTAAGATATCGCCTTGATCGGCGATGCCTTGAAATGTGCCGCATGATTTTGCGCGAACCCGATCGAAACCCACGGTAAATTCTTTTGGATTTGAATGCAGTTTCGGTGCACCAACGATCATTTTGAAGTATTTCATATTGTTTGTGACTGCAAGAATATGAGCGTTTATAAAATCTTCTTCGGGTTGAGTTTTATAACCAAGGCCGCATTGGGTTATCATCGACGGTATGCCGGCTTGTGATGCTTCGTAGACGAGGCTCCGGGGATCAACATCGCGTGCCTGATAATATTCAAAGCCGCACATTTTTGCCATATCGCGGGAGATGCGATTGACTTCAACGCTGGCATTATTGGGATGGATCGAATGGATCACATGCGATTCCGCGAGGTCACCACCCCTAAGGTCAATATGGCAGTCAGATTTTAACACAAGTTCATTGAAGACGTAATGGGCGAGCACTTCGGTCGGTGAGCCGTTCTTGTCGCCGGGAAAAACGCTGTTCAGGCTTTTGCCGTCGCGAGGGCTAACGCCGGAAGATAGTTTAAACATTGGCGTACGAAACTGAAACGCATCAAGTGTGATCACCGGAATTATGATCAAACGACCAGAGAGCGTGGCGGGATCAAAATCACGGTACATACGCGAGGCCGCTTCAACGCCGGAATATTCAGTGGCAAACAGACCGCCGGTGACAATAAGCGTCGGGCCATCATTAGCGCCATTGATAACACCCAGTGGCATATCCATGCGTACGGCGTCATTGTTTAAAATATTTTCATAGGTGAATTGCTTGGTGCCTGCTGGTACATCAAACGGCGCATATGTTTCTTGCCGCGCCTCAGCGGTCATTTGTGCTGCTGCCACTTGCGTAGCAGCCATTGCACCGATAGCGGTGCCGCCGCCAAGCGTGACCTGCCGTCTGGTAAGTTTCTGATCCATTTGTTCCTCCCTTTATCGTATGTGATTAGCTTACCAGTGATTGGACGAATTGCAAGGACTTGAAAAATGATTGAACTGTACATTTACATTCACTAAGGTGACAAAGACACAAAATTACTTTTAAGGGAATGATAAATGCCACGCGATGACGAGCTACTAGAAAATTGGTGGGACGAGGCCTATTCAGGGCCAGTGAGCTTTATGCGGTTTAGATTTTCAAAGGATCTTGAAAAAGCCGATATCGCTGTGCTTGGCGTGCCATATGATTTGGGAACCACCAACCGCCCCGGTGCGCGCTTTGGTCCCCGTGCCATGCGCGAGCAATCAACCTTGACGGGTGAATATGAAGATGGCCTGTGGCCGTGGGACTATCATATCGCGGAGCATCATACGGTGATTGATTATGGTGATATCTGCAATTTCGTCGGTTATCCTGAGCGTATGACTGAAGTATTGGAAAAAACAGCGGACGAAATACTCGCCAGCGATACGGCCTGTTTTTCAATGGGCGGCGATCATTTTATTTCGCTTCCTCTGCTTCGCGCCCATGTCAGGAAGCATGGGCCGCTTGCATTGGTTCATTTTGACGCCCATTCGGATACATGGGTTGATGATGATTATAATCACGGCACTATGTTTTACCATGCCATCAAAGAAGGCCTGCTTGATCTTGAACATTCGATCCATGTGGGCTTAAGAACACCGAACCCTGAAACTCATGGTATCGAGATTATTTTTGCCAATGAACTTGATGAAATGAAGGCGTCAGAAGCGGCGCAGCGTATCAGAAAACGGGTCGGTGACAAAAAAGCGTACCTCACTTTTGATATTGATTTTCTTGATCCTGCTTATGCACCGGGGACCGGAACACCGGTATCGGGCGGTCCAAATGTTATCAAGGGGCGTAATATTCTTAAAGGTCTCGCTGGTCTACATATAGTTGGCGGCGATCTCGTGGAGATTGCTCCGGCTTATGATCCAATAGGAAATATCACCGCGGTGGCAGGGGCAACCCTCGGCGGCGATATTTTGTATCTTATTTCTGAAGCGCTCAGACGCTGAACTTGTTTTCCAATAGCATTTGATATCTCCTCTTATTTTGACTAAGCTAAGGTCATAATAAGGGGAGCGTCATGGCCAGAATTTTAACCACACTATCACTAATATTTTTATTTATTCCTGCGGTTTCTGTGGCGCAGGAATTTCAGTATATTCCGGATGCAGAATATGATCCGTCGATACCATCCGTCGAACAGGTTCTTGGGCATAAATCCGGTGATGAGATCACTGCCCACTGGGAAATGCTGCGTTATTTCCAAGCGCTGCAAAATGCTGCACCGGACCGGGTTAAGATTTTTAGTTATGGTATGACCTGGGAAAACAGGCAACTGATGTATGTGGCGATCTCAAATGCGGAAAATATCGCCAATCTACGGAGCCTTAGTGAAAATATGAAAAAACTGGCTGATCCTAGAGTGACCAGTGCATCTGAGGCTGAGACCATCATAGCCGATACCGTCGGGACGACTTGGCTTAGTCATGGGGTTCATGGAAATGAAATATCCCCCATGGAAGCGTCAATGCAGACGGCCTATCATCTACTTGCAGCAACAAACCTGCCGCAGGTGGATAATATTATGACCAATAGCGTCACTTTTATTGATCCGCAGCAAAACCCCGATGGTCGCGACCGGTTTATTTATTCGTTTCGCGGCGCGCGTGGTCTTGAAGCGGACAGTAATCCGGTTACAGCCGAACATAGGGAGCCATGGCCTAATGGGCGGGTCAATCATTATTTATTTGATCTGAACCGTGACTGGTTTGCGCTCACTCAGCCGGAAAGTCAGGGCAAAGTCGCTGCGCTACAGGAATATTTCCCGCTCGTTTATATTGATCTTCATGAAATGGGCGGCAATTCAAGTTTCTTCTTTTCACCGCCTGCGCCGCCCAAAAATCCTAACGTTGCGGACAGTCAGTGGAAGACATTGGAAACGATTGGTCGCAGTAACGCCAAATATTTTGATAAATACGGCTTTGACTATTTTACCCGCGAAGTCTTTGACGCGTTTTATCCGGGTTACGGTGCCAGCTGGCCAGCTTATTACGGCGCGGCGTCGGCGACATATGAGCAGGCATCATCGGGTGGATTGCTTTTGGACCGCAATGACGGTGAAACCCTTCATTACCGTGACGCTGTCAGACACCATCTTATCGCCAGTCTTTCGACCGCAGAAGTGGTGGCAAGCAACCGTGAAAAACTACTTAGGGAATTTTACGAATACCGCCGTAGCGGGATTGAAGAAGGGGAAAAAGAGGATGACCGCTATTATGTTATCCCGACTCAAGCCGATCAGGCGGCAGCGGATAAAATCGCGGGGCTTCTGACTAAGCAGGGCGTCGATGTTTACAAGGCGAGTGAAGCCTTTAGAAGCTGTGGCAATAATTATGACGCTGGCACTTATATCATCGATAGTGCACAGCCCGTTAAGCGGTTCTTGCGCACCATTATGGATGAGAACGTAGAAATGGACGCCGCATTTCTTGCGGAGCAGGAACGTAGACGTGATAATAACCTGAATGATCAGATTTATGACGTGACAGCGTGGTCGCTGCCGCATTTGTTCAATGTTGATGTTGATCGTTGCAATTCGGTTGGCGATATTTCCAGCGAAAAAAGCGGTGAAGATTATTTCTCGCCGGGATCAGTTTCAAACCCGGATGCGACGGTGGCGTTTATTGTTCCGTGGGGGCAGTCGACTGCTAGTCGTTTTTTAAGCAATGCGCTTCGTCAGGGAATTGTGGTTAAAAGTGCAGATATGGCATTTACGAATTTAGGTCGTGAATATCCTGCCGGTTCGCTGGTTATAGAGGTAAAGGCCAATGAAGCCGACCTTTCCGCTAAATTACAAAAAATCGCCGAAGTAACTGGTGCAGAAGTGGTTGGCGTTAACGATAGTTGGGTTAGCGACGGGCCAAGCTTTGGTAGTGGCAACACGAAGAGAATGCTTGCGCCAAAGGTTGCCATCCTTTGGGATACGCCAACGGCCAATTACAGTGCCGGTAACACCCGTTTTGTCATCGAACGGCAGTTTGATTATCCTGTTTCAGCGATCCGTGCGGCAGACATTGCCGGCGCAGACTTGAGTAAATTTCAGGTGATTATTATTCCAGAATCCCGTAGCGGATATAAATCTACGTTTGGCGCTACTGGTGCGGAAAATCTGAGCGAATGGGTCAGTGAGGGCGGCACACTTATCGCCCTTGGTACTGGTATGCGCTATGTGACCGATCCGGATGTAAATCTGATGTCGGCCCGCCGTGAATATGCCTACCGCGAGGAACGTAAAGAAAAGAACGAAGACCAAGCCCGTGTCGACGGTACATTGATGAGCGGCGATGATGATTATAACGCGGCTATTGAAGATCATGATGCCGATCCGGATGTGGTGCCGGGTGTTATGTTGAGAGCCAATGTCGATAAAGAACACTGGCTTACAGCGGGGGTAGCGGATACGCTCAATATACTCTACCGCGGAAGCGATATTTATACGCCAGTGACTATAGATAAAGGCCGCAATGTCGTGAATTATGCGCCCGCGGATGAAATTCTTGCCAGTGGATATTTGTGGGAAGAAAACAGGGACCAGCTTGCCCATAAACCATTTGTCATTTCGGAGCCAAAAGGGCGCGGTCAGGTTATTGGTTTTACGAGCGATCCTACGGTTCGCGCTTATCTGGACGGGCTTAATCTAATGTTGATCAACGCGATATTCAGAGGGGCGTCACATTCCACACCAACGCGGTAATGAGTACGTTATAATCCAATGGATTGAGCAAGATATGATGAGCATGGAGGTCTTGACGATGGCCTCCTCTCTTTTGCTGCCCGATTGGTGTTTGGCGGCGGGTTTTGTGAGGAACCTTATTTGGGATCGTCTTCACGGCTATGAAACGCCTACGCCTCTTAATGATATTGATCTGATCTATTTTGATAAAGATCACTGCTCACCTGAGATAGATCAAAAATATGAAGATCGGCTAAAATCGTTTTCTAACCTGCCATGGTCGGTAAAAAATCAGGCTAGAATGCACATCAGAAATGATGATCCGGCTTATCTATCGACCGGGGACGCTATGAGCTATTGGGTTGAGGTGGAGACGGCTGTGGGGGCAAAGCTATCTGGTGGAAAAATTCAATTGGTCGCGCCGTTTGGAGTAGGGGCATTGATGTCAAAAACCATTTCCATAAACAAAAAACGTCCAAAGCAAGACGCGTATCAAGAAAGACTAAACCGCAAAAAATGGATTGAAATCTGGCCTGATTTAAAAATTATTGATTAGACTTCTACTTCAGGCAATTTTGGATATCTTAAAGTTCTCGGAGCCAGATATTGCGGAAGCTCACCTTGTGATCGTGGTCCTGTAGATAAATCGGAAGGTTGCCGTGTTCTTCGTAAGCTGGGGCACCGATATAGACGGTTGGTCCTGTAAGGGCGACATTATTTTGGATAAGGACACCGTTATGGATCACGGTCATTCTCGCCTGAGAAATGACTGTGTCGTTTTTGCCAAAACGCGGTGCCGTGTAGATAATGTCGTAACTTTGCCATTCCATAGCTGGTTTTGTCGCGTTCACCAGCGGTATATGCTGCTTATAGAGGGAGCCTGCCTGACCGTTATTATAGGTTTTATTGGTATAGCTATCAAGCACCTGAACTTCATAGAATTGCTGCAAAAATACGCCGCTATTACCGCGGTCCTGATCGATAAATTTGGCGTCAAGTTCAGGAATGCGCCATTCAATATGAAGTTGGACGTCACCGTAAGAACTTTTGGTGCGAATGTCTTTAGTGCCTGGCTTTACGGTCATCACACCGTCTTCAATATCCCATTTATTTTCGCCGCCGCTCACGCTTTCCCATGCGTTATGGTCCAGAATAATAGCATCCGAGGGCGCGGCGCCATTTTCACCTGGTGTTACCTTCACAGGTTCTTTGTTCCAGACTTCGGTTGCTTTTGGTTCCGGCACCATTTGCGCCCATGAAAAGCTAATTGAAACCATGAGGATTGAGGATGCGATGGCGATGATTTTCGTCACTTTGTTTCTCCGATTTATTTTTTTATAATTAGAAGGGTAAAGTTTCCAAAGAATGCTGTCAATTGGATCAAGATATAGTTATAGTTTTTGAAAAATGATAAGGAGGGAACATGGCAATATTTGATGGTTTTGAGTATGACGTCGTAATAGTTGGTTCAGGGGCCGGCGGTGGTATGTCGGCGCACATATTAACAGAGGCGGGCATTCGTGTTTTGATGCTTGAAGCGGGGCGCGATTATGACCCGGTAGAAGAAACGCCGATGTTTAATGAAAATCATGAGGCGCCGCTGCGTGGGGCGAGCACATCTGATAAGGATTTTGGCTACTATGACGCCACCGTTGATGGTGGCTGGTCAGTTCCGGGTGAACCCTTTACGACTGCGGAAGGGACGGAATTTATGTGGTGGCGGGCACGTATGCTTGGCGGGCGAACCAATCACTTTGGGCGGTATGTACCGCGTTTTAATGACCGCGATTTCAAACCATTTAGCCATGACGGCCTTGGCGTTGATTGGCCACTTGATTATGATGAAGTGCAGCCATGGTATGATAAATGCGAAAAGCTTGTCGGTGTTAGTGGAAATAATCCTGGTGTTTATGATGTTCCGGATAGTGGTGAAGGGGTGCTTCAACCCCATGCTCAACCAAGAGTTTATGAGCTTCTAGTTCAGGAAGCGTGTGATAAATTAGGACTTCCTATAGTGCCGATGCGCCGGGCGGTTCTCACGAGAGCAATTGATGACCGCGAAGCGTGTTATAATGCCACCCACTGCGGGCGTGGATGTTCCATAGGTGCGGCATTTCAGACAACGACATCAGTAATTCCTTGGGCCAAGGATACGGGAAATTTAAAAGTGGTTACCGATGCTATGGTAAAGGAAGTTCATCTGGATGATGACGGTAAGGCGTCAGGCGTCACGTTTGTGAACCGAAAAACCATGGAAGATGTCCGTGTTGACGCGAGTGTTGTTATTTTGGCGGCCAGTGCTTGCGAGACAGCACGACTGATGCTTAATTCAAAAAGCGATAAATTTCCAAATGGCATTGCCAATAGCAGCGGTCAGGTTGGCCGTAACCTTATGGACAGTACAGGTGCCGATATTAGCGGCCATATCCCGGCACTCAAAGGCCGGCCAAGATATAATGAAGACGGTCTTGCTGGTAATCACCTTTATATTCCGTGGTGGGACTATGAAGGGCAGGACAATGGTTCTGTCAACTTCAAACGCGGCTATCATCTTGAGATCGGTGGCGGCTTTGGGGAACCTGGTATGGGTGTTGGCGGAGAGGTTGACGGGTATGGTGCATCGGCGAAGCAAGCGGTAAGGGACAATTACGGCAGCAATATTGGTTTTGCCCTGCGCGGTGAAATGGTTGTCAGTGAGAATTGCTACTGTGAAATTGACCCGGACGTAAAAGATAAATGGGGCATACCCGTGCTTAAATTTCATTGGAAATGGTCCGAAGAAGAACTAAATCAGACTGCACACGGCCTCGAATGGGGTGAGAAGCTGATCAAAGCTATGGGCGGCGTCGTTACCTCACCAACGCGGACGCCTGAAGAGGCGATCCTTGCTGGGGGGCAAATTATTCATGAGGTTGGTACAACACGTATGGGTGATGATCCGGCGACGTCGGTTACCAATAAGTGGGGGCAAACGTGGGATGTGGACAATCTTTATATCATGGACGGTGGTGTGTTTGCTTCAAATCCGCATAAAAACTGCACGATTACGATTCTGACGCTGGCGATGAAAAATTCGACAAAACTGGCGGAAAAAATGAAGGGAGCAGCGTCATGAGTGATAAATATGTTTCGAAAATTAATCGTCGTGACAGCTTGAAATGGCTTGGGTCGATGACGTCCGTTGTGGTTATTGGTGGTGTGGTTGTTGCGTGTGATGCGCCGGAGCCGGATATGCCACAAGTCAGCGCGGATAGCCACTGGCCGGATCTAAAGTTTGATCCGATTATGGGGCCAAAATATGGTCAAGATCCGGATCTGCTGAATCCGAGCACACCATGGCCGCGAACCCTAAACGAAAACCAGCTTAATCTGGTGGCGCATCTTAGCGATATTATTTGTCCCGCCGATGATGCGGGACCTTCGGCGAGTTTTGTCGGTGTGCCGGAAGTCATTGATGAATGGGTCAGCGCCCCTTATGAAGGCCAGCAAAAAGACAGGGTGCTTATTTTAAATGGCCTACAGTGGCTTGATGATGAGGCGCAGCGGCGTTTTGGTGAGGACTTCATGGCGTCAAGTAATACTGATCAACTTGCGATCATTGATGATATTGCCTTTGAAGAAAAGGCAAGCGAGCCTGCGCTTGAGCATGCTGTACTTTTCTTTGCGAAGCTACGAACCTTAGTTTTTGGTGGCTATTTCACCAGTCCTGAAGGGATGGCAGATATCGGTTATATCGGTAATACGCCAATAATCGGTGATTATCCGGGTCCAACAGAGGAGGCGATGGCGCATCTAAATGAGATTATCGCCAACTTGCCCGCTTAGTCATCATCTTCGACAAATGTGGTCACAGATTGACGTGGGGTTTCGTTTACACGCAGCTCAAAGACATCGGGGCGGGCGTAATGTCCGATAACGTCCATGTCGTAACGTGCTCTCGCGATGTCATCTATATTAATGTCTGCGCTGATCAATCCTTCTTTTCCAACAAGCGGACCTGCGAGGATATCACCTAGCGGGCCGATGATGACACTACCGCCACTGATGAGCGCGTCATCCGCTGGCCAATTGTCGATTTCAAGTCCTTGTTCGGCAGGTGACGGCTGATATTGGCAGGCGGAGGCAACAAAGCATCGACCCTCAAGGGCGATATGTTGCATGGTGGACTGCCAAACGGGGCGGGCGTCCACGGTTGGCGCGCACCAAATTTCAGTACCCTTGGCATACATCGCTGTTCGAAGTAGCGGCATATAATTTTCCCAGCAAATAACTGCACTGGTTTTTCCTGCTTTTGTTTCAATCACCGGAAGGGTTGATCCATCGCCCTGTCCCCAGATCAGGCGTTCAGAACCGGTAGGCATCAATTTTCGGTGTTTATGGGTCAGGCCGTGCTCAGGATCAATGAATAGGGCGGTGCAGTAAAGTGTTGAACCCGCACGCTCGATAACGCCGACGATAATTGAAGCCTCGGTACGCGAAGCGAGGTCGCATAGAGTGTCTATTTCCGGTCCCGCGAGATCAACGGCGGCATCAAAATATTTCTGATAAGTGTCTCGACCGCTTTCAAGTCGGAAGCCAAGTTGTGTGCCGAAGCTTTCACCTTTTGGATAGCCACCCAATGTCGCTTCCGGCATGACGAGCAGATCGGTTTTTGCCAATTGATCTTCGTAAGACATTATTTTCTTAAGCGTCTCGCTGGTTCCCTGCGGGCAGGAGCCTATTTGAAGAACGCTTATTGTTTTATGATCGGGCATGTCAGTCTCGCAGGTTAAAAATATTTTTGACGTCTGCTGCGGTTGCAACAGGGCGATCATGTATCTGGGCCTGTTCGGCGGCGAAGTTTATCATTTGTGTGTTGTTCTCTAAAAGCGAGCCTGTTTCGTCCCAAATATTGTTTTCAAAACCAACGCGGATATGCGCGTTTAGTTTTGCGGCGCGGGTAACACATTCTCTTTCATTGTCAGCAAAACCGCATGCTGCCCAAGGGATCGCCGCAGATCTGGCCGTATCCCACAGTTTTTTTGCTGTTAACTTTGCACCTTGTGAATTATCCTGATAACTGCCAAAAACGAGTAAGACGAACGGATTATCACTTTGAAACAGGCCTGCTTTTTGGTAGCGTTCAAACCTGTTAAAATCATCTTCGTTGTATAGAATGAATTGCGGGAAAATATTTTCGGATTTGACCCACGATAAAAATTCAGAAAATTCAACCATTTCGTTGTCACTAGGACAAAGTTCGCGAAGCGCAAGGGATACCGCCTCTGGTATTAGCGTTCTGACCATATCCATTTGCTGCTCACGGTTATATATGCCAACAGCTTCTGTTGTTGATTGAATGATGATGTTGGCGCCAACGGCATCCTTTATGGCTTTGATAGACGCGCGGTAGCGATCCACATCAAGCGAGTGGGCACCCTGATCATCGCGGACGTGCAAATGGAGAATACTTGCACCGCCGTCAATAATCTGTTCGGCGCAGAGGGCCATTTCTGATGGTGTGATGGGAATGGCGGGGTGGTCAGTTTTTTGGCGCCGCGCACCGTTGGGGGCGGACATGATAATAAATGGGTTGGGCATTGTCTGAAATATACTCAAGTTAATGTTTCTTCGATTATTGCAAGTTAATTGACCCCGGTCAAAGATTTTTAATGCCGTAAGATAGTATTGGTGGCATATCAATAATTGACAGGAGGAAATGAAATGTCAAAAACTATACTCGCAGGTCTCGGCCTCATCGCAGTTTCAATGGTTACATCTGAAATGGCTGCGGCTCAAGAAGCAGGAGATCTTTTTGTACGTGCTCGCGCTATCTATGTAATGCCGGACGAAAGTGCAACAACATCCATTGGTGGCACTGTCGGTATCGATAATAAAATTGTGCCAGAAGTAGATTTTACTTATTTTATTGCTGATAACATCGGTCTTGAACTTATCGCTGCAACAACAAAACATAACATTGATGTGATCGGAACAGCCGTTGGTGATGCGCCACTTGGCAGTGCTTGGTTACTACCGCCAACATTGTCTCTGCAGTATCATATGCCAACGGGTAACGGTCTTAAGCCTTATGTCGGTGCAGGTGTAAACTACACTTTCTTCTATAGTGAAAATGCGGCCGGTGGTATCATTAACGATATTAATCTTTCCGACAGCTTTGGCTTTTCACTTCAGGCAGGTGTTGATTTCGAATTGAGCGAAGATTTGTTTTTTAACGTTGACGTGAAAAAATTATTCCTAAAAACAGATGCCAGCATTAACAGCGGTACAATCACAGCGGATGTTAAAATTAATCCGTGGATTATCGGCGCCGGTATTGGTAAAAAATTCTAGTCGTATATATTGCCGAATATTGAAGGTCCGCTTTTTCAGGCGGACCTTTTTTTATGCTACCGCTCTATTATGATCGCTGGAAGATAAGGAGACATTATCAAGGGCGGTCTTTAGATCTTCCATGATGTCGCCGGGTGTTTCAAGGCCAACGGACAGACGCACCAAGCTATCGGAAATGCCATGTTCTGCACGTTCTTCGGGTGTGTATGTGGAATGTGTCATGCTGGCGGGATGCTGAATAAGCGTATCGACATCACCGAGACTAACAGCACGCTTAATAAGCTTAAGATCGTTCATGAAACGCGTTCCCGTTGTGATGCCACCTTCAAGTTCAAAGGCGATCATGCCGCCGGGTTTTTCCATTTGTCTTTTTGCAAGGCCGTGTTGTTCAAAGCTTTTTAATCCAGGATAATACACTTTTGAAACAGCAGGATGAGCTTCAAGCATGTCGGCGACCTTAACTGCGCTTTCGCAGTGGCGGTCCATACGGATTTCCAGTGTTTTTAAGCCGCGCATAATTTGAAAGGCGGTCATGGGGGCCATAACCGCACCGGTCATATCTTTGACCCCTTCAAGGCGAATGCGGGTCATCATTTCTTCGGTGCCGCACACGATACCAGCGACCAAATCGCCGTGACCACCAAGATATTTTGTTGCTGAGTGAACAACAATATCGGCACCCCAGCTTATAGGCCGTGTTAGGTATGGGGTGGCATAAGTGTTGTCGACCACTGTTGTGATGCCATGTTCTTTGGCGATTTCGGTAACGGCACCAATTTCAACCAGACGCATATTGGGATTAGCGGGTGTTTCAAAATAAATCACCTTTGTTTTGTCGCTGATCGCGTTTCTGATATTTTCCGGATCGCGCATATCAACATGCTTGATCGTGACGCCAAATTTGGTCAGACCGTGCTGGAAAAACGTGAATGTACAGCCGTAAAGCGTTTTATCTACGAGAATTTCGTCGCCCTGTTCAAGCAAAGTCCAAAGTGTTGAGGTGATCGCGCCCATGCCGGATGCTGTGGCCATCGCCGCTTCAGCGCCTTCAAGACTTGCCATGCGATGTTCAAGCAATGACAAAGTGGGGTTGGAGATGCGGCTATAAAAATGGCCTTGTTCCTCACCGGCAAAAAGGGCGGCACCCTGTTCAGCGGTTTCGAATGTGAAGGTCGATGTCATATGAAGCGGTGGCACCAGTGCGCCCTCTGCTGTGGAGGGATCATATCCATCATGTATAGCGCGGGTGGCAAAGCCTTTTGTCGTTTTGTTTTCGTTATCTGAATGCATACTCATTCTCCTTCACGAAATTAATCATTGATTTGATATGGTCATTATAGCAAAAATCTAAAGCAATGTACTTGCGTATTTCACCCATAAATGGTTATATAATGGCAGAAAATGCTAAGGAATAAGAAATGGACGCAATTGATAGGAATATAATACGGGCATTGCAGCAGGACGGCAGATTAAGCAATCAGGAGTTAGCGGATAAGGTTGGCCTCTCGCCATCCCCCTGTTTGCGGCGCGTACGCAACCTCGAAAAAGATGGAGTGCTTACCGGATATACAGCGCTTGTGGATCAGGATAAATACGGTCTACCGTTTTCGGTTTTCATCAGTATTCGTCTGGAACGACATTCCGACGATTGTATTAGGGGGTTTGAAGACGGGATTCAAAAACTGGATGAGGTTATGGAATGTTACCTGATGACAGGCAATTACGACTATTCTTTACATGTGGTAAATCAGGATCTGAAAAGCTATGAAACTTTCGTGCGGGAAAAATTATCAACCATTCCCGGCATCGGCGATATTAATTCGAGCTTTGTTTTTGGACGGGTAAAACAAAAATTCACCTTCCCCGCCCTTTAAAATCAAATCATTCCAAGTAGGTTTAGCGCAAGAATAATTTCAGCGAGAAAACCCGCTGCAAAGGTCAGTGTTCTAAGCACCGGAATACCGGCGGTATAGATCACATAATGCGCAAGGCGGGCAACGAAATAAACCATGCACATTGTCGCCGTAAGCGCCGTGCCAACACCAAGAATATGAGTGGCCAGAACCAGCGCAGCGAAAAGAACCAGATTTTCCACAGCATTTTTATGAGCAGCCTGAGCGCGGTTGGCCCAATCAGCTTGCGGCTTATCATCAGCCGACGGATTTGCCATGCCGCCCATCAACCCGCGGACAGCGATGCGGTTTAAAATATAAGGCATCCAGAATAAGGATGTCATCAATGTGGTTAATACTAACCAGTATAATTCTTCTGTCATGGTAATCCCCTTTATGATTATCAAATATAATTTTCAAAAATATTTTGCAGCCTTCACGGCAACAACGGGCACTATTATTATACTCTTACTACCGTCTTTGAACGTCCAACATACTCTACTTTTGAGCAAAAATCAAAAGCATTGAAAGTCATGCAGCAGGAACTTATGATCCGGGTATTATCAAAATTCATGAGCGTGAAACAATGAAAGCCATCAATTTAGCGGATAAATTCGAACTCTTTAACGACCAATGGACCCCCAAAGTCATCGCCATGCTTGATGATAATCACGTTTATCTGACCAAAATTGACGGCGACTTTGTCTGGCACAGCCACGAGGATCAGGACGAACTGTTCATCGTCATAGAGGGCCGCTTTCGCATGGATTTCCGCGATAGATCACAGTGGGTAGAACAAGGCGAACTGCTCGTCGTCCCCAAAGGCGTAGAACACCGCCCCTGCGCAGAACTAGAATGCAAACTCCTAGTGATCGAAAATGCAGGAACCGACCATACCGGCGGCGTAGAAGATGAGCGCCGACAGGAAGCCCATGAGCGGATTTAGCGTTCCGCCAGCCCCTTAATAATTTTTCTCATCACCACGCCCGGTTTGTCGGCTTTGATTCCAATCTCGCGGTAGGGGTGGGTGTCGTTTTCTATTATTTT
>CAXBLS010000017.1:0-35494 GCA_963976585.1 uncultured Kordiimonadaceae bacterium | reverse complement strand
TACCATAATTTGAAAATGTATATCTGGAAAAACGCAAAACAAAACAAAATAGTCGTAACTTGCCGACTTGATTCAGAATCTCTGGATTTCTAAAAAATAATCATGTCAACGATTTGTGGCAGTGGAGGATGACTTTGTGTATAACTTTTTTCATAGTTTGCATCGAACATCAAAATTTCTGGGGGGTACCTAAATGACAATATTTTGTATTTTGACATAGTCATGGAGAAGGACGCGTTTAAAAAAGAATTATTTTTTATCGCTTTGCGTAAAGGCGGCATTTTTATCTGGATTGCAGCGATGCTAGCTGTGTTGATAGTGGTTCCAACAAAGACGGTTGTTGTTTTATCTCTATTTGCTCTGTTTCTTTCCTTTATTCGTGCATTTTTATTTTACTATAAGAGTAACCTTGTTGTTCATGAAGAAATGGCAGAAAAGTATGGCGACGAGTATCTAGATGTTTTTAAAGACGCCTACGAGAAGCAGGGTTTATCAGAACTCGTACGTATAGAATGGTTTAAGAAACAAACGAATAGGAAACAAGAAAAGGCGGATCAATGATCCGCCTTCCTTAGAAATTTCGTTTATAAAATTTATTAAGCTTTTTCTTCTTCTTCTGCGTCTTCAGCAGGTGCTTCTTCCTCAGCAGGAGCGGCGTTTACTTCAGCGGCTTCTTCTTCGGCGTCAGGATTTACTGCTGCTTCGGCGTCTTCTTCGTTCTCGAAGAAGTCTTCGACTGCAAACTCTTCGTCTACGGCTTCTGCGTCAACATCGCCACCGGCGGCTTGAATTTCTGCTTCTTCAGCAGAGCGGGCCACGTTTATGACGACAGTGATATCAACTTCTGCGTGAAGACGAACAGCAATGTCATATAGACCAAGTGTTTTAAGAGAGCGGTCGAGAATGATTTGGTTTTTGCTAACCTTATAACCAGCGGCTTCGAGTGCGTCAGCAATATCGCGTGATGATACAGATCCAAAAAGCTGACCACTTTCGCCAGCTTGGCGGATAAGAACAACAGATACGTTGGTCATATTAGCTGCGACTGCTTCGGCTTCTGCTTTTGCGACAAGATTGTTTGCTTCAATTTCTTTACGCTGCGCTTCAAAAACGGCCATGTTGGCTTTGGTTGCGCGAAGTGCTTTCTTCTGCGGGAGAAGGAAGTTACGGGCGAAACCGTTTTTAACAGAAACAACGTCACCGATTTGACCAAGTTTTGCTACGCGTTCAAGTAGGATAATATCCATGATAATTCTCCTTATTTGTTAACGTATGAGATAAGAGCCAGATTACGAGCGCGTTTAATGGCTTTTGCAAGCTCGCGCTGTTTTTTGGCTGATACTGCTGTGATACGGCTAGGGACGATTTTACCGCGTTCGGACACATAACGGGAAAGCATGCGCACATCTTTATAATCGATTGTTTGCGCGTGAGATCCGGAAAATGGACATGTCTTACGACGACGGAAGAAAGGACGGCGTGCGCCGCCACCTTGTGATGATGATGATGATGATGGACGATCTGTGCTCATTATGCGTCTCCCTCAGTTTTTTCTTCGCGTTTAAACTTTGGTTTATCATCGCGATTAAAGCTTGGACGTGGTCCGCGGTCGTCGCGGCCAGGGCGGCTATCGCGGTCTCGTGAACGAAGAACAACGCTATCGCCTTCTTCAAATTCATCAACGCGGATTGTCATGTAACGGATCACATCTTCATGAAGACGGGCGTTACGCTCTAATTCTGCAATAGCAGCGTGAGGGGCATCTAGGTTCAAATGAACATAATGACCTTTTTTGTATTTTTTAATTCGGTAAGCAAGAGGGCGAAGACCCCAAGACTCTGTCTTGGCAACTGTACCGTCATTATCAGAGATAATTTTGGTAAAGAATTCAGTTATCGCGTCAACCTGTTGAGGTTGGATATCCTGCCTAGCGATATATGTATATTCATATAAAGACATTTAGCAATTTCCTTTAGTAGGTTTTATGTCGGGGCAGCAGCGAATATCAAAAAGCCACATTACAAAATTAACCGACCTTCTTATGAATCTCACAAGAAGCGCGCAATATACAGGAAACATTAGGGAACGCAAGGGCTATATGACGAGAAATGAACTTTATTCGCCAATTAAAAATTCAACTTTTCTTGACAGTGATGAGTGATTTGATAAGAGTTGGTAAATAACTTAAAAATTTCGAGGACAATTTTCATATGACAAGAGCATTTGTATTCCCCGGCCAGGGTAGTCAAGCCGTTGGAATGGGTAAGGAATTGGCGGAGAGTTCCGCCCACGCGCGAGCGGTATTCGAAGAAGTAAATGATGCACTTGATCAGAATTTATCATCGTTGATGTTTGAAGGCCCCATTGAAGATCTGACCCTCACATTTAATGCGCAGCCGGCACTTATGGCATCAAGTATTGCTGTTGTTCGGGTGCTTGAAGAAGAATTCGGTATACGTGTAGCCGACGCAGCCGCTTATGTGGCAGGTCATTCGTTAGGTGAATATTCGGCCCTTGCGGCTGCTGGCACACTTAATCTGTCGGATACAGCAAAGCTTCTGAAGCTTCGCGGTGAAGCCATGCAACGCGCCGTGCCTGTTGGAATTGGTGCCATGGCCGCAATCATGGGTGCGGAATTTGCAGTGATTGAAAACATTGCAGCAGAAGCTGCGGGCGATGAAGTCTGCACCGCCGCCAATGATAATGCCGATGGCCAAGTGGTGATCAGTGGTCACAAGGGCGCTGTCGAGCGGGCCATGGAAATTGCTAGGGAACGCGGCATCAAGCGGGCGATATCGTTGCCCGTCAGCGCCCCATTTCATTGTCCGCTGATGCAGCCAGCCGCCGACGAAATGGCCGAAGCGCTCGCTGGCGCCACATTTAACACCCCCAGCGTTCCGGTCATTACCAATGTAAGTGCCGACGCGATCAGCGATCCGGATGTTTTAAGGCAGCAACTGGTTGAACAGATAACAGGGCGCGTAAGATGGCGGGAAAGCGTCTTAAGAATGGGTGAACTTGGTGTTACCGATCTTACGGAACTGGGGACTGGTAAAGTTCTCGGCGGTCTGGTCAGACGTATCAATAAAGAAATTTCAGGAAAATCAATTCAGACAATGGCCGATATTGAGGCTTTTGCCGCTGAACTTAATTCATAACGGAGACTATAATAAATGTTTGATTTAACAGGGAAATGCGCGCTGGTTACTGGTGCTTCCGGTGGACTTGGCAGTGCAATTGCCCGCACCCTTCACGGTGCTGGTGCAAAAGTTGTTCTTTCCGGTACACGAGAAGCGCCATTAAAAGCACTGGCAGATGAGCTCGGTGAGGGGGCGTTTGTGGTACCCGCTAATCTTGGCGACCCGGAAAGTGTCGCGGCACTTCCTAAAGCAGCTGCACAAGCGATGGGCACCGTTGATATACTGGTTAATAATGCCGGGATTACACGTGACAATATTTCCATGCGCCTTAAGGACGAAGACTGGGATGATGTGATGCAGGTGAATTTGAAGGCGGCGTTTAAGCTAACTCAAGGCGTCATGCGCGGTATGATGAAAAGCCGTTGGGGCCGGATTATCAACATCACTTCTATTGTCGGTGTTACCGGTAATCCGGGTCAGGTTAACTATGCAGCGTCCAAAGCGGGCATGATCGGCATGTCGAAAAGCTTCGCCCATGAGCTGGCTTCGAGAAATATTACCGTCAACTGTATCGCGCCGGGTTTTATTGAGAGCCCCATGACCGATGAGCTTGACGAGACCCAAAAATCATCGCTTCTGGTCAACGTTCCTGCGGGTCGCCTTGGCAAAGGAGAAGAGATCGCAGCGGGCGTTTTATACCTTGCGAGCTCTGAAGCGGACTATATCACTGGGCAAACTTTGCACATAAATGGTGGTATGGCGATGATTTAGGGCTTGGCAACTCCTATTTAAGTGTGTTAGGAAGCCCCAAACTCTGTAACGAGTTATAAAGAATGTTTTAACATAGGCTTTGATGAAAGCCCTTTATTTAAGGAATAAGAAATGAGCAATGTAGCTGAACGCGTTAAAAATATCGTTGTAGAACACCTTGGTGTTGAAGAAGATAAAGTATCAGATACTGCGAGCTTTATTGACGATCTTGGCGCAGATAGCCTTGATACGGTTGAGCTGGTTATGGCTTTTGAAGAAGAGTTTGGTTGTGAAATCCCTGATGATGCAGCAGAAAAAATTCTTACTGTTCAAGACGCTATTGCATTCATTGAAGCAAATGGCTAATTCCTGAGTTCTACTCAGAAGAATTAAGAGACCGCGAATCAGATTGTCTAATTATTTAGATAAAATGATGTTCGCGGTCTTGTTATGTCTGGCTTTTTTAGGTAGCATCTATATCCATAATTAATAATAAAAGGTTTAGCGAATGAGAAGAGTTGTTGTAACCGGACTTGGACTAGTGACCCCGCTAGCAACAGGAGTGGAAGAATCGTGGAAACGATTAATCGCTGGTGAAAGTGGCGCAGGCCCGATCACCCGCTTTGATTCCGAGGGACTTTCGGCGCAGGTCGCCTGTGAAGTCCCGCTTGGTGATGGCACTGGCGGCACTTTTAATGCTGATGACTGGATGGAGCCGAAAAACCGCAAACGTGTAGACGATTTTATCCTTTACGGTATGGCTGCGGCCGATATGGCCATGGCTGATAGCGGATATGTGGCAGAAACCATTGAACAAAAATGGCGTTCAGGTGCGCTTATCGGTGCTGGCATTGGGGGTCTTCCAGGTATTCAGGACGAAAGTATAAATATGCACGAGCGTGGCGTCCGCCGGGTGAGTCCTCATTTTATTCCGCGCTGTCTGATCAACCTTGTTTCCGGTAACGTATCTATTCGTCACGGTCTTATGGGGCCAAACCATGCGGTGGTAACCGCCTGTGCGTCAGGTACACACGCCATTGGCGATGCGGCGCGCTTGATTGCGCTTGATGATGCGGATGTGATGGTTGCTGGTGGTGCTGAAGCGGCGATCTGCCGAGTTGGCGTTGCCGGCTTTAATCAGGCTCGTGCACTTAGTACACATTTTAATGATACGCCCGAACGTGCATCACGTCCATATGATAAGGACCGCGATGGATTTGTGATCGGCGAGGGTGCCGGCATGGTGATCCTTGAGGAATATGAACACGCCAAAGCACGCGGTGCCAAGATTTATGGTGAAGTGGTTGGTTACGGTCTTTCTGGCGATGCTTACCATGTAACAGCACCGTCGCCGGACGGAAGCGGTGGCTACCGGGCTATGCAAGCAGCCTTCAAACGCGCTGGTATGGACCCATCGGAAGTGGGGTATGTCAACGCCCACGGTACCTCAACACCGCTTGGTGATGAAATTGAATTTGCTGCGGTTAAGCGCATGTTCGGTGATGCCGCAGGTAGTATGGCTATGTCATCAACCAAGTCGGCTATTGGCCATCTTCTTGGTGCGGCCGGTGCGGTTGAAGCGGTCTTTAGTATTCTCGCAATGGTACGTGGCGAGCTTCCACCGACACTCAACCTTGATAACCCGTCAGATGGTATTGAGGGCATCAATCTTGTCGCGCATGAAGCACAGCAAAAATCAGGTATTAACGCCGTGCTTTCCAACAGCTTCGGTTTTGGTGGTACCAACGCATCGATTATAATCAAGCGGGTCTAATGCGCGGGATAAGAAAATATATAATTTTATTACTCGCAGGCAGCGTCATTTTTATGGCGCTGTTTGCATTTTTGGGCTACCGCGCCTTTCACGCGCCTTCGGAAGTGTCAGAGGAAACCGTATTTCTTGTGCCCGGTGGGCAGGGCCTTATTCGCACAGCTCGCTTGCTCGAAGAAAAGGGACTGATCAGTAACCGTGATATTTTTAAAATAGGCGTCATGCTTAAAGGCGAGGAACGTAACCTCAAAGCCGGTGAATTTCTAATACCAGCGCGGCAAAGTATGGATCAACTCATGGCCATATTAGTCAAGGGTGAGGTTATTCAGCACACGCTAACCATTCCCGAAGGATGGACCAGCTTTCAAATTACAGAATATTTAAATGGCATAGAAAATCTCAGCGATACTATCGAAGCACCGCCCATTGAAGGTAGTATCCTGCCGGAAACGTACCACTATACCCATGGTACCAGCCGCTTTGACCTTTTGTCGCGTATGCAGGAACAACAGCTCGTTCTGCTCGATCAGCTTTGGGATCATCGCGATCCGGATCTACCGTTTGACAGTATCGATGAAGCAATAATACTTGCGTCAATTGTCGAGCGGGAAACGGGCCTACCTGAAGAGCGAGCCCACATTGCCGGTGTGTTTATCAATCGGCTACGGCGGTCTATTCGACTTCAATCAGATCCAACCATCATTTACGGCATTGACCCGAAAGGATTTCTCGAGCGCGGCCTAAGACGCAGTGAACTGGATGACAGGGAAAATCCATATAATACCTATCAGATCAATGGTCTGCCACCGACCGCGATTGCCCATCCGGGCAGGGCATCCATCGAAGCAGTGCTGCATCCGATGCAGACAGATGACGTATATTTTGTCGCCGATGGTACGGGTGGTCACGTCTTTGCAAAAACCTTGAATGAGCATCGGAAAAACGTAGTGCAGTGGCGCAGAATTGAAAACGAACGAAGGTGAGTGGGCTATTTTTTGGGAAGTCGCCTTAGCATCCGTTCAAGTATAAATTCCGGCAACAATCGCCGTGCTGCAAATGTAAGGATACGCATTTGCCAAGGGAACATGATGTTCGCCTTGTTGTTTGCAAGGCCGCTGCGGATGATTTTTGCGGCACGGTCTGCTTCCATGAAAAATGGCATCTTAAATTTGTTATTATCGGTTAGACGACTTCGTACGAAGCCGGGGCAGATAACGTTTATCTCAAGGCCATAGGCGTGGTAATAACCCCTAAGAGCTTCGCCGTAGGCTCTCACGGTGACTTTGCTGGTCGAGTAGGCCGGTGAGGAGGGTAGCCCCCGAAACCCTGCGACAGAAGAGACTATGGCAACCTGTCCGTGGCCATGTGGTTTCATACTTTCAATGGCTGGGTGGACCGTATTGAACACGCCGCCAACGTTAATGTCAAAAACGCTCTTGGTATGATCAGCAATGCTTTCTGCGGCGTTTATACTGCTTGAAACACCAGCATTTGCAATGACCAAATCAAGTGCACCGCAGCCAAGTATCCAGTCGGACATGGAATTTTCATCTGTGACATCAATAATTTGAGTGTGAACGGTGGCGCTACGGGCCTCGCAATCCGTTTTTACGGCGTTTAGTCGCTCTTGGTTTCTGCCTGATAAATGAAGCGTCACACCGGGTGCAGCATATTCCCGGGCCAGTGCTTCGCCAATACCGCTGCTTGCGCCAGTGATCAATATGGATTTAGGGTTTTTCAAGAGTGATCTTCCTGTTATACCTTTAGAAACAGTAACAACAATACAGTGCAATATGACATTATCAAGTATGACAGGTTTTGGCCGTTCAGAAGGCCATTTTGACAATTATAGCTGGGTCTGGGAAATCAGAAGTGTTAACGGCAAAGCTCTCGATGTGCGTATGCGCATACCACCGGGTCTTGATGCTATGGACCAGTATATCAAAACCACAACAAAAAAGGCGTTGTCTCGCGGCAGTCTTAATGTTTCATTACAACTGCATAAAGACAGCAGTGAAACGGTCGTTAATATCAACGAAGCCGCCCTCGATAAACTGGTCAGTGTCGCCAAAGACGCAGCAAAAAAACATGACCTTCCCATGCCGTCTATCGATCGCTTGCTGGCCATCCGCGATGTGGTCGAAGTCAGCAATGATGACGAGGATGAAAATAGGGTTAAAGCCTGCAACGAGGCCATAAAGAAAAGTTTTGCTGACGCGCTTGGGTCGTTGATAAAGTCAAGAGAGGAAGAAGGGGCCGCTACTCATGATATGCTAAGTGGTGTTCTTGATAATATTGAGGGATTGCTGCGCGAGGCAGAAGTAGTCGCCGCAACACAGCCCGGCGCACTCAAGGAAAAGTATGAAGAAAAACTCGAGGCACTCTTTGATAATAAGCAAGGCATTGAACCCGATAGACTCGCTCAGGAAATAGTTCTCCTTGCCACAAAAGCCGATGTTAAGGAAGAAACCGACCGGTTGGGTGCTCATATTGTATCAGCACGTAAACTCCTAAATACTGAAGGACCTGTTGGTCGAAAAATGGAATTCTTAACACAAGAATTTAACAGAGAAACCAATACGTTATGTTCTAAATCTTCAGATATCACTTTAACAAATATTGGCTTGTCCCTAAAGACAGCGATTGATCAGTTCAGAGAGCAGGTTCTCAACGTTGAATAATGAACTCAATCAATAGGGTAGCGCTCAAGAAGAGGGCCAAGGGCCTCTTTTAAAGGTCCGAGGTGCTGCTCGTAATTACGCCATTGCTCCAGACCGCCAGTATAGATGGGTTGCCGGACTTGCTCTGCGCTTGGTGTGCGAATAGCGCGCTTTGTCTCATAAAAATGGAGACACTCTTCTTCGAACTCCAAACCACAATAATCAAGCAATGCGCGGATCTGTGTTTCGGTATCCGAGACCATTTCTTCATACTGGACCCGATGTACGCGACCAGGGAGTACCTCGTCCCAATGATCCATAAGCTTTACATAGTCGCGGTAATAAAGGCCAATATCTGTTAAGCTGTAGGTAAAGGTTTGACCATTTGCAAATAATTGCTTAAATCCAGAAAAGCACCCACCCATGGGATGGCGACGCGCGTCGATAATTTTTGCATTTGGCAAAATAGAGTGGATAAGACCGATATGCTGAAAATTATTAGGCATTTTGTCGATAAAATAAGGCAGGGTACTGCGCTGTATTTTGGTGGACTTAATATAACTCTCGCCCATTGATTTGAAATCATCGGCCGACATGTCACTTAAGATTTCAGGGTATTTTGAGACAGCCCTTATGTTTTTACGGTCACCTATTTTTCGCGATATGGCAATAATATCAGTAAGTTCCGCCGTTCCTTCAACTTGTGAATGACTGGCAAGTATTTGTTCGATTAATGTTGAGCCAGCCCGGGGTAGGCCAACAACAAATATAGGATCAGGCGCAGGGCAACCCTGAGCTTCATGACTATCGATAAATTCCTGATTAAAAAACTGAATTTGCCGGACGGTGTCATAGATATTTACCCTGGCATCATGGCGGTGGTGTTTTCTGCGAATATCATTTCCGCGTTGGTAAAATTCGAAAGACTTATCAAATTCTTTGCGGTCTTCGTATGCCTTGCCGATCGCGAAGGCCAGGTGTCCCTGATCATCAGGGTCGCCACCTTTTGGTATGACCTGCGCAAGCATATTATCCAGATCATCATCGCTAAAACGAAACGTTTTGAGGTTTGCCAGTGACCAGTATGTTTCACCGATATTCGGACTTACTTCTATACATTTGCGGTAGGCTCTCACGGCGTCATCAATGCGACCAACCGTTTTTAACGTGTGGCCATAACTGAGTTGCAGTTTGCCTTGGCGCGGCTGTCTCGCGAGAACATCCTCGTAAATTTCAAGGGCCTCGTCATTATCACCTTTGCGCGCGAATATAGCAGCCTTTAACACAGCATAGTTCTGATTTTGGGGATCAAGCTTGATAAGCATGTCTATTTGTTCAAACGCTTCTTCAAGTTCCTGCTTGCGGTAGAGGGCGACGGCGTAATTGTGCCTTGCATGGTGATAAGCCGGCGCCAGCTCAATGCAATGTGCTAACAGCTCTTTTGCATCACCAAGCCGGCCGATCTTAAGGGCGATTTCCGCAAGCAGTCGCGCTGCAACAACATCCGTTTGCTGCATTTTCACAATGCTGCGTGTTAATTCTTCGGCCTCTGCAAGTTTGCCGCTTTCAAATAATTCGCTCGCGCGGATGATCTCTGGGTTTTTCTTGAGAATGTCCAGATATTTTTGCGTCGCCTTTTCAGCATTTTTGTCGTCCTTCAACTGGTGGTGGAGCAGCGCAAGTATGCGCCAGGCTTCGCTATGTTCAGGCACTAAATTCACTGCTTTTCGGATCATTTTAATAGCGCCACGCGTTTGTCCGTTGGCCATAAAACAAAGTCCTAGTTCAAGCAGGATAGGAGCAGATTTTTCATGACGCGCAGCAAGAGGGACCATAATATCGAGTGCATCATCAATTTTTCCCTGAAAACGATAGGCGGCCGCCAGGATATGTAGTGCCGGGTCGAGATCAGGCTTTATCTTAAGTATTTCCTGAGCTTGCTGCTCTGCCAAAAGTGGCTGTTGTTGCAGAAGACGCCCCGCGTGCTGAAGTGCGGTTTTAATATCTCCGTGTGGATCGTTATTCGCCATCGGGGCTTTTGTTCCTTAAATTTCTTCTGTCGTAGCGTGAAGTCATATTGAATTTTTGTCACACAAGCTAATACCCTTTACTAGAGATAAAAATCAATAATTGTCAAGTTAGATTGAACTTCGACTATTAAACATACATATAAGTTTAATAAATTGTTCAAAAAAAGGTAACATTTTAGTGTATTTGACCAATCAGTCATTGACAATATCGTGCTTGAGTACAATAGTGAAATCTAAGTAATTTGAGCTTATAAATATGAATTTAATAATAGACTAGGGGATTCCTAAATGAGTCACAAATATTCCTACACAAAAACCGCGCTGCTCGCGTCAACGATGCTGATGTCAGGATCGTTAGCGACGCAAGGCGCATTCGCGCAAGATGCAGATGACGATGTTGTTATCGTAACAGCGCAAAAACGTACATCAGATCTTCAGGATGTGTCGATGTCACTTCAGGTGCTTGGCAATCAGCAGATGGAAGATCTTAACATCAATGCATTTGATGATTATATCCATTTCCTACCGACCGTTTCGTTTGAAAGTTCGGGACCTGGTGCAGGGAACTTATATATGCGTGGTATCGCCAGTGGCGGTGACGGTAACCATTCCGGCTCTATGCCGAGTGTTGGTGTTTATCTTGATGAACAGCCCATTACCACAATTGCCAACATCCTCGATATTCACATGTATGATATTGCCCGGGTGGAAACACTCTCTGGCCCACAAGGTACGCTATTTGGTGCCAGCAGTCAGTCCGGTACAATGCGGATTATTACCAATAAGCCGGACCCTAGCGAATTTCGTGCCGGTTACGATATTGCTGGTAATATAGTAAAAGATGGTGAGGTCGGTGGTACGATTGAAGCGTTCGCAAATATTCCAATTGAAGATAACCTTGCCATCAGACTTGTCGGTTGGCATGAGGAAGACGGTGGATATATCGACAATGTTCCTCATAGCTTCACTTTCGGAGCCAGCGGTATCGTTGCGGATAACGCTGCATTTGTGGAAGAAAATTACAATAATACATCAACAAGTGGTGGACGTGCGCTCCTTGCCTTGGATCTCAATGAAAACTGGCTTGTTACACCTGGAATCATGTATCAGGAACAACACTCAAATGGTACATATACTCATAACCCGGATTTATTCGGCGATTTAAATACCGCTGCGTTTAATCCTGAAGGTTATGATGAAAACTGGTATCAGGCAACTTTGACCATTGAGGGCAGTATCGGTGATATGCTTGATGTGGTTTACGCGGGTGCCTACCTTGATCGTCACGTCGAAAGTCGAGGTGATTATATTGGTTATTCTCAATATCTTGAGGATTTATATGGCGGCTATGGCTACTCCTGTTTGTATTATAATGCAGATGGCGTAACCTGTGCTGATCCGAACCAGCTTACGACGGGTGACGAGTTTTTCACACGTCAAAGTCATGAACTTCGCATTACAACACCAGCCGACCGTAAGCTCAGAGGGATCGCCGGTGTATTCTATCAAAAACAAAAACATGATTTCGACCTTCAGTGGATTGTTCCGGATTCGAATTCAGCAACGTCTGTAATTGAAAACGGAAACACGGTGTGGCAAACGAAACAAGTTCGCGACGACAAGGACTGGGCAGCTTTCGCTGAGGTTGAGTTCGATGTTACTGATAAGCTTACTATACTCGGTGGCGTGCGTTTCTATAAATACGAAAACTCACTTTATGGCTTCAATGGCTTCTTAAGGCATTGTACAGGTTCATATATTGATGGTTCGTTCGTTCAGGATAATGCCGGAACACCTCAGTATCCATGTTTTGACACAAAAATTCTCGATGATCAGCAGAAAAATTCAAGCCAGCTGTTTAAAGTCAATGCGAGCTATACCATTGATGATGATAAATTGGTCTATGCTACATTCTCGCAAGGTTACCGCCCTGGTGGTGTAAACCGCGCTAGGGTGCCAGGTATTCCAAAATATGTAGAAGATAACATTGATAACTATGAGTTTGGTTGGAAAACCCAATGGGCCGATAACCGCGTGCGTTTCAATGGTGCTCTTTATTATCTTGAATGGTCTGATGTTCAATTTGCCTTCCTTGATTTTGCGGTTTCGAACCTGACAATCATTCAGAATGTGGGTGGTTCAAGAACTTATGGTGCAGAATTTGACCTTGTTGTTGATGCGACAGATGATCTAAGACTGTCACTATCTGCATCATATAACGATGCAAAATTGACTACAGAGTACCGCCGTTCAGCAACTGGACCACTTTTGGCACCAGTCGGGGCGGCCATGCCATTTGTGCCGAAAATCCAGTTGTCAGCGATTGCGCGTCAATCTATTAACGTGGCAGAAATGCCGGGCTATGTCCAGGCGTCACTAACTCACAGTAGCTTTAGCTATAGTGACCTGGATACGACCAAAACCAACAGAAGGCAGGATGCATACACATTGGTCAATCTGTCTGCTGGTATCGAAAAGGGTAATATGACATTTAGTGTCTTTGCAGATAATGTTTTGGACACGAGAGCACAAATCGCGATCTATGATCCTGGTTATGATAGTGCCCTTGACCGTACTCAAGCAACAAACCGTCCAAGAACGTTCGGTTTCCGCTTTGGACAAAGGTTCTAAGATTTAAATATCTTAAACCAGAGCCAATAAAATTGACGCGCCATCATTAATTTGATGGCGCGTCTTTTTTTATTGATCGTAATTGTTTATACTTATTGAAATCATTTGAACAATAAGAGTAGATTCTGTGCAAAATAATGAAATTAAAAGAAGAGGGTTGCTTCTTGTTCTCTCTTCGCCGTCTGGCGCGGGGAAATCTACGCTTTCGAAATTGCTTCTGGAAAAAGATGACAATATTAGTCTTTCGGTTTCATCAACGACGCGTGCACCACGTCCGGGGGAGGTTGATGGCAAAGATTATAATTTTGTCAGTCAGGCGGAATTTGAAGACCTGGCAAGCCGTAATGGATTTTTGGAACATGCGACCGTTTTTGAGCATTCTTACGGCACCCCGGCTGCTCCGGTGGATGAGGCCTTAAAAAATGGACGTGATGTGCTTTTTGACATTGATTGGCAAGGCACACAGCAGCTCAATGAGAAGGTGGGTGCCGATTTGGTGCGGGTGTTTATATTGCCGCCTAGCAAAGCAGAACTCGAGAAGCGCCTTAAATCGAGGGCTCAGGACAGCGATGAGGTTGTGGCAAAGCGGATGGCCAAGGCCGACGCTGAAATAAGTCACTGGGCCGAATATGATTATGTGATCATTAATGAAGACCTTAACCGCGCCGAAGCGGAGCTTTTTACCATTTTGAAAGCGGAACGCATGAAGCGGTTCAGACAATCAGGGCTGGCATCATTTGTGGGCGATCTGACACAGAACTAAATCCCGAGTGCACTTAAATCCAGCTTACCGTCCTTAACGGGTGGGCACCAATAATACGCACCGTTTATTGGTCTGGTGAAATTAAATAGCGCATCAACCACACCATCATCTTTTCCAATCATCCTGTCCATGATCGCCTCAAACGTGTCCAGTGTGCGGACAAATGAAACAAATATAAGTCCACCATCAAGCCCGTCAACCCATGGCATAGAACGGCGCAGCATAAATGCTTCCGGTTCGAAATTTTCTTGTGCGGATCTTTTTACGTGCGCGCTAGTTGGCGCATCAAATTCTTCATTATCGCTTATATGACGACCAATGGTGTTGTCTTTCTCTTCTGTACTCATACGATCAAGGTCTTCAAAATTATGTAGCCATTGCTGCACCGCGACAAAGCTGGAGCCTGTTTGACCCTGTTCACCGTCCGCGATAATAGCAGCGTCCACTGCGTCTGTGCCGACCGGGTTTTCTGTGCCGTCGATATAACCGCTCATATCGCGGTTCTCATCATATTGAAAACTGTCCACAATACTGGTTACGGCAAACGCGGATGAAAGGTGCTTTTCTATCAAGCGTGAGCGATGGAATATTTCACCGCGGTCATTCCCTCTAATCCAGATCCAAAGGGCTTCAGGTATAGATGGAATTTCAATTCCGGCGCTGCACTGTGCTGGCATGACCTTAAGGCCCGTTATATTGGCCCCTAAAGCCGTAATGCAAGAGTTGCCGAGGCCAACAACTGTTTCTGGCGAATTTATAGCCGCGGATAAGGCTTTTAAGGCTTCGGGGACCGCGTTCTTCTCAATTATTGAAAAAGTTACGTAACGTGCAAGTTTTGTTTCTTCATCAAGTATACCTTGCTGCGCTAATTCCATGGCCCGTGTCCTCAAGTCTTATTTTTGATATTCTAATGCTAATTTACAGAAATCATCAACAGATAATTCTTCAGCGCGAGAAGTTTCTTTAATGCCAGCGGCAGCGAGCTTTGGAATTGGATCGATTCCGAGGGCTTTTAGGCTGGCGCGAAGCATTTTACGCCGTTGGTTAAATGCAGCCGAGACAATCCGTTCGAGTGTTTTTTGTTTTGGCGCATCCGCCGCCTCAGTGCGCGGTGTGATGTGGATGATAGAGGACGTGACCTTTGGTGGAGGTATAAAGGCTTGGCGCGGGATATCAAAAAGTATTTCTGCGTCAGCCCTATATTGGCACAGGACTGACAACCGGCCGTAAGCTTTGCTTCCAGGGGTCGCAATGATCCGCTCACCGACTTCTTTTTGAAACATCAGTGTCAATGATTTGAACCATGGTTTCCAGTGTTCAACGGTCATCCATTTTACGAGCAGAGCGGTTCCGACATTGTACGGCAAGTTGGCAACAATATGTATATCCTTGCCGCCTGTATTGCCGATGAGCGTGCTTTCGTCGATCTTCAGAGCGTCGCCCTCATGGATGGTGAGGGCACCATCATAGGCGTCTGAAACGTCTTTGAGTGCCTCTATACAGCGGTGATCCATTTCAACGGCAATAACTTTGGACGCGCCCTGCATCAAAAGGCCGCGGGTCAGCGCGCCGGGGCCGGGCCCAACCTCATAAACAATTGAATTTTCAAGGTTACCTGCTGCGCGTGCTATCTTTTGTGTCAGGTTAAGATCAGTGAGGAAATTTTGTCCAAGTGTTTTCTTCGCGCGAAGATCATAGCGATTTATGACCTCCCTTAGTGGAGGTAGGCCATCACTGCTCATCCGGGTCTTCTTCCGGGGCTTTGATGTTTTTTGACATTCTATCCGCCAGCTTCAGCGAATTGATCATACTTGTCGGATTGGCAAGACTGCGTCCGGCAATATCAAGTGCTGTACCGTGATCGGGTGAGGTCCTGATAATCGGCAGACCGAGCGTGACATTAACACCAGCGTCAAAATCGATTGTTTTTATGGGGATCAGCGCCTGATCATGATACATGCATATTGCCACATCATATTTTGCGCGGGCCGATTTATGAAACATGGTATCTGCTGGCATCGGACCGTTCACATGGATCGCTTTCTTCTTAAGCATTTCGATCACTGGGGCGATTATTTCGCTGTCTTCTGTGCCCATGGAATTGTCTTCACCGGCATGAGGATTAAGGCCAGCAACCGCGATCCTCGGAAACGGAAGGCCAAAATAGTTTTTCATGGCGTCGTGCACTGTACCGATGGTGCGAATGAGCAACTTTTGATCAAGCAGGGCGGGTACTTGGCTGAGCGCCACATGGATGGTGAGTGGCACCACACAAAGTTGCTCGCTGGCAAGCATCATTACCGGATGACAGTTTTCACCAGTGTGATTATAACAGAGTTCCGCGAGATATTCCGTGTGACCGGGTGATGCAAAGCCAGCACTATAAAGGGCCGCTTTATGGATGGGAGCAGTTGCCATAGCGCGTGCTTTACCATTCAAGATAAGCTCGACCGCTTTGTCAATTGCGCCTATTACCATAGATGCTGTTTGCTGTGTTGGTGCACCGAACTCGAAATCACCCTCGCTAGTCAGATCAATGACAGGTAGCGTGTTTTCAAAAACATGAACCGCTTGAAGAGGTGAGGCGATGACGCTCAAAGGGACTTTGAGGTTCAAATCTGCTGCCTGTTTTTGTAAAATATCAGCGCTGCCGATCACAAAAAATGGATTGAGGCCATTCTCTTTTCGTTTATACCAGGCTTTAAGAATGACTTCGGGACCAATACCGGAAGGCTCACCGATGGTTACTGCAATGGGGAGAGTATGTTCTGTTGTTGCTTCCATTGCCTTTTCTAATTATCGATAATCGACGATTGCATCGCGGCGAAGATCACGTAAATGCCGTCTGGCAACAAGTTGAAGCCTTGTCTGGGTCATATTCTCTAGAACAGCCTCATATTCGGGAAGTACGATTTCAGGAATGTCCTTGCTGCACAGTATAAAACTTCGGTAACCCTCTGGCTCTTCGTTAAGTGGGGTGCCGTAGCCTACTTCCAGATATAAAACGGCAGACCTCATCTCCAGCGGTAAATCACCCACTCGAATTACACCGGTCGCCCCGAGATCAGTAGCTTTAAGAGCATCTGCGTTGGCGTCGTTTGCGTCACAAGCATCAGGTGTCTGAACGGCGTTTAAGACATCTTGTTTCAGCTGTTCGATAGTGTCTTGTGGAAATTGCTCTTTTGAGAAATACAAAAACTTTAGATCCACTGCAATATCGTCATCATTGAGTGTCAGAATTCTCCGTTTATTGGTAAGCTTGAGAATATAAACACCGTCTTCGGTCACGATAGGTTCAGTGATGGCCCCGGTTTCAAGTTGTGGTATTTCAGCGCTGACTTCTGCTGGCAACTCATTTTCCATAATCCACCCCATATCACCGCCCACTGACGCGGTTGAAGACTGGGAAAATTGTTGTGCCATTCTGGCAAAGTCAACGTCTGTGGCAAGTCGCTCATGCATAATATTCGCGGCAGAGATGATTTCTTCTCGCTGTGCATTGTCGGTGATAAGTAGAAATATTTCACTGACCTGATATTCAAATTTGCCTTTATCGCGTTCCAGTTTTTCGATGAAATTCATGACCTCGTCATCGGTAACATTAACCATTGGCTCCAAAAGACCGGACATCACGCGTTGCCAAGCCATAGAACTTCTTAATTGCTGCAGTAGTGACGGTTTTTGGACACCTGCTTCATTGAGACGGAGTTCTAGCACATCCGGTTCCATGTTGAATTGACGAGCATAGTTTGCAAACGACATAGCAAGTTCGGTTTCGCTGGCGATAGCTTCATATTTTGAAGCCTCCTGAAGTTTTAGTTTGTCATCAATAAGTCCCGACATTGCCTGGTTTTGAAGATATTGTTGTTGTTCTGGAGTGATTTGTGCGGAGCCACTAGAAAGAGCCAGCAACAATGTTCTCTGTTTAAGATCATAAAGAGATATGAGCTCATCATTGACGATGGCAACAATTTGTTGAACATCCTGTAAATCGCTAGCTGTTTGTTGTGCTTTAAGCGCGTTATTTGAAAACAGTGTAAACACCAAAGAGAACATCAGTGTTTTTAACATCGACTGTTTATAATATTTCATGGTCATTTTATATCCAGATATCTAACTTGCTTAATGTTGTCTCAACTTTAAAAAAGTCTTTATATAACGAATTAATTCTTGGTTCTAGAATTATGTTGAGAAAATATGGTTATTTTGTGCCAATTACCCCAGATTTTTGAGAATTAGCCGTAAATGAACTGTACTTGAGGGTGCAATATCGCGGTCACTGGTAAAGCGTCGCTCATAACTGAGGCCAAATTCAAGACAATCGTCTTTATAAACAACACCCGCATCATAGGAAATAGTTTTATTATTTAGGATGTCTTTAACCCAACTTCCTCGTAGTCCCCATTTATCGTCAATATTGATGTTGAGGCCGGTGCCGATCTCACGGCGATTTTCTAGCTCGGTACCGACCAGCCGAGCGCCATCCTCAAGATCCAGGTCCAGATATCTGACTGAAAGTTTCATCCAGTCAGGCCCGGTCGAAAGAATAAGTTCGTTTCTACGCAGTCTAAGGCTTCTTTTGTCAAGGCGAAAGCGGTGCACATAATCAACGAACTTACCGACAGTAACGTCAACACGTCCCACAAAATCAGAGGCTTTACCTTCGTATCCGGAGCCGACTGGGAATGTTTCAGTATTGTTGAGCCTTACGCTTTGGCCGATGGTCGCAGTCATATTGATGTTATCAGTATATAAATTATAGCGCACGCCATAGTTGAGGCGTGATCCGCCTTCCCAGCGATCATAACCGTTAAAACGGTTGTGACTAAACAGGTTGTTTTCATCAAATTCGAAATTGCGGCTATCTTCGTTGGCAAAATTGATGACATTTTCTGGCAGGTTTGGCTTTGTTGGCGCAATTATGATCGAGAACATGGGCTCAATCACCTGGCTTGTGCTACCGGATGATTTTAAGAACGGCATCCGCCAATCGAGGGCTACCTTGGGCAGTACTCGTGTGTGTGTTCCATCAACGCCAGCATATTGCAACTGATCCGGATTGAGGGAATTACTATTGTTATAAATATCGTTTCGTACTGAGGCTGACAGGGTATAAAAATCCCCTATTGATGACTGAAAGGGTATTTCAATGGCCGCTTTCGTGCTTAAGCGCCTGCTTCTCATGCCCTCAACTCTGTAAACCTGAACACCGCTAGCGTCAACTTTGACCGTGCTATTTAAAATGCCGGTATCCTTGTTAACATTAATATCGAAAGAAGGCAGTGCCTGACCGGTAAGATCTATATCATCTTCTTCATCCAGGCCCTGAAAAATATAAGTTCCCACTGTCGCGTAACTTTTATCCCAGAATCTTTCAACTTTTGCATGACTTTCAAGTACGTCTGATCTGTCGTCGTAATACCGCCTTAGGTACGTATCATCGCTGACCCAGTTTACCGCGTAGTCCCATTGCCAATCACCACCGAGATCATCCAGCATATTAAGATCAAATGCCCCGACGGAGAAGAGATGCCCCCTTAGTTCGTGATCGCCAGTTTTTTCAAAATTATTGTCTCGTTCGTTGACGTTGGAAATTGATCCCGAAGTCGTGAACATACCGTTTCCTGTATGCTGACGATAATTTCCAGCAAATACAATACCTTCGCGACTGGTTATGATCGGCTCAAACGTGAAGTCCTGATGGGGGCTTAGTCTCACATAATAAGGCACCTGAATAAATGCACCAAGCTCGGTAGAACGGCCTAGCTTTGAGGGTGGCAATATCCCTGTCCTCGCGTGCACAGTAGGGTCGGGATGGGCAAAGTATGGTGAATAAAAAATGGGGATGCCGGCAACTTCTAGGCGGACATTTTTATACTTAATGGTTTTATCATCGGCATCATGGGTGATTTGATCAGCCCTGATTTGCCAGGTCGGTTCTTCTTTTCCCGGCTCCAGGCAAATCTCACACGGTGAATATATCGCGTTTTCAAGAATTGTGAGCTGACCGCTACGTTCGCCTTTTCTGGCGATCAGTTTTGAGCCATCAGTAAAGATTACCCGGGTATGATTGATAAATCCTTGTTTGAGATCACCATCGAGGGTCGCATCCTCCATAAAAAGCACATTTCCCGACGTTTCACGGACGGTGATACCACCCAACGCCTTTACCTCGCCGGATTTGACATCGTAGATCACTGTTTCCGCGGTCAGGCGATTGCCATTTTGATGAAGTACCACATTGCCACTGGCGGTAATCACATCAGATTTTTGATCATAAATAACTTTATCTGCCGCAAAGTCGATCTGGCTTCCTGTAGCGGTCACTTCCTGCGCCTGCACAGCCCCTAGGCTGGCGAGAATAAACCCAATGGTGATAAAGACTATGTGAACTATTTTGATCATGCGGCTCTATTACATATTTTTTTTCGATGGTACAGCGATTTAAGCGAAAATCCACAATAATATTATCTATTTCACTTGATAACGCTTCAACCTATCTTTATCTCTTAAATATTGAACCGCTATATTAGCCAAGCTAGACCAAATTGAGGCATAAAATGAAAATAATTATAAAAGAAATTTCAGGTGATTACGCAAAAATCGAAGGAGCGGTTATCATATTCGCTATTCAATCGGGAGACGGATATGAATTTCGTCCGCCCGCGGTACAGCTGGATGAAAATACAGGTGGAGCATTATCAAAGGCCGCAAATTCATCCGAATTCAAGGGGGAATTTGGGCAAATGGTCGAGCTGTTGGCACCAAGTGGTGTGGCGGCAAGCAGAGTTGTTCTGGTTGGGCTTGGTAAACTGGATGATGTCACACCATTAAAGGCTGAACAAGCCGGTGGTAAAATCATCAACAAACTTATGTATAGCGGTGAAAAAAATGTCACAATCGTGGTTGGTATGTTAGCTGCCCACGGGGCCATGGGTGTTCGCCTGCGATCTTATAAGTTTGATAAATATTATACCACTGAAAAAAATGTTAAAAAACCATCTGTGGAAGCTGTGACATTTTTGACCCGTGATGCGAAAGCGGCCAACGACGAATTTGCTAGTCTTTCAAGAATAGCCGATGGTGTGATTATGGCTCGTGACCTTGTTTCGGAGCCAGGCAATGTACTTTATCCGGAAAGCTATGCCGAGCAGATAAAAGAGCTGGAAAAATTAGGTGTCGAAATTGAAGTTCTTGACGAAGATGCTATGGAAGAACTCGGTATGGAATCGATCCTTGGGGTCGGGCAGGGTAGTTCTTCGGAAACTCTAATGGTGATTATGAAATGGATGGGTTCAAAAGACAATAAAGCACAGCCACTTGCTCTTGTTGGTAAAGGCGTGACATTTGATACCGGTGGTATTTCTTTGAAACCCGGCGCCGGTATGGAAGATATGAAATTTGATATGGGCGGATCGGCCGCAGTTGTAGGCGCAATGAAGGCGCTCGCTGGACGTAAGGCAAAAGCAAACGTAATTGGAGTGGTTGGTCTGGTTGAAAATATGCCATCGGGAACGGCACAGCGTCCGGGCGACGTGGTCAGTTCTATGTCGGGGCAAACCATTGAGGTGATCAATACTGACGCTGAAGGACGGTTGGTTCTTGCTGATTGTCTTTGGTACTGTCAGGATAAGTACAAACCGAAATTCATGATTGATCTGGCGACCCTTACGGGGGCGATGTTGGTAGCGCTCGGGCAGGATTACGCTGGTATTTTCTCAAATGATGATGATCTTTGTGAGCAACTTTCCGCTGCGGGTAAAGCGGTTGATGAGCCGGTCTGGCGCATGCCAATTGGTGATGGTTACGATAAACTGATCAATTCTGATATTGCAGATATGAAAAATGTTGGCGGTAAATATGCAGGAAGCATCACAGCGGCGCAGTTTTTGCATCGCTTTGTCAACGAAACCCGGTGGGTTCATATTGATATTGCTGGCACAGCCTGGAGGCAAAAGCCTTCTGACGTGGCTGAAAAAGGGGCAACCGGGTATGGTGTTCGGCTTCTTGATCGGTTAATAAAAGATAACTACGAAGATTAAAATATGGAAATCAGCTTTTATCATTTGACCTTACAGCCGTTGAGTGTTGCGCTTCCCAAACTTCTTTGCAAAGTGCAGGATGCAAATATGAAAGCGGTGGTTAAGGTGCCAAGCACCGTTCATATGAATGATATTGATCAGGTGCTTTGGACATTTGATAAAGAAAGCTTCCTAGCTCACGATACGGAAAAGAGCAAATATGCGGAAGATCAACCAATTTACATCACCACCGGTGAAGAAAATCCGGCCAGCGCTGATGTTCTAGTACTGACTGACGGAACAACAACGGAAATTATGGAAGGGTACAAGCGCGTACTTGAGATGTTTGACGGCAATAATCCAACATCCGTTGAGGCGGCGCGGGAGCGTTGGGCCGCTTACAAGAAAGACGGCCATGATATAAGCTATTTTCAGCAAACAGAAACGGGTGGCTGGACCAAGAAGGCTTAGTTAAGAGCATCACTAGATTGTGGGTTTGATATTTAATCTATTTTAGCTAGAATTAGAGATTAAATTGATAATTTGGGTGCTTCTTATGAAAAATTCAGCATTTTTTATCACCATTGCCTGTTTTTTGGCAAGTAGTAGCCATACATATGCAGCAGGAAAATTATCCAAAAACATTCGTATTGAAATTGACCTGCTTGACTATGCACTTCAGTACCGGGTTTAAACCCCTGATGGTATGACTTTAGATGGTGACTATCCGACTATATATGTGACCGATGGACCCGAGTATATTCAACAGGGTAAGATGGTAAGCATCATGGACCGCTTAATTACTAAAGGAAAAATGAAGCCTGTGATCGCCGTGTTTGTAGACGCGAGAAACCCTGACGATTTAAGGATAACCAGACGCAATAAACAGTATTCATGCAAGGAAGGTTTTGCGAAATTTTTCGTTTCTGAAATGATAGCAACCATTGAAAATAAATATCCTGTCAGGCTGAATAAGCAAGACCGTGTCATTCAAGGCGCATCAATGGGAGGATTGAACGCAGCCTGTTTCGGAATTATGGTCACGAATGAATTCGCGGATTATCCATGCATTCACCAGGCAATCAGCACTATTTGCGTAAGATCGGAAAAGAATATGCAAAGCATCATGCGTTTCCAATTAAGATTTTTATGAGTGTCGGTAGCGATTATGATAATCGCGAAGTAGTTAAGACGTTTTAAATCTATTCTCGAAAAAAAAGGCTATGACATGAGTTTTATTCAAAATAGCAAAGACCATTCATGGAGCAACTGGGGGCCGCTTATCGACGATGCGCTACTGACTTTTTCGCTACAGATTAAGCCGCTCTTCAAGGTCCATCCAGCGTTCCTCTGCCTCTGCAAGCTTTGCTTCAAGCTCTTTCTTCTCTCGCGTAAACTGCTGTAACGCCCGCTTGGCAACCGGGTCGTTTTTATTGTAGAGTTTTGGATTACCAAGGGCTTTGGTATATTTTTCAACCTCTTTGGTTAGATACTCCACCCGACGTTCGGACTCGCGGATTTTATCGCGAAGATGGGTTTTCTGAGCTCCGGACATTTGCTTCTTAGGCTTTTTATTGGTTCGTTCAGTTGAGTTCGTGGTTTTGTTTTCTTTTTTCTCGGCTTTTTCTTTTTTCTTAACCGCGGTTTTTTTGCCGATCACTTCGGCTTTATAATCGTTGATGTCGCCGTCAAAATCGTGGACGCCACCATTTTCGACTACCATGATCCGATCGGCGCAGGCTTCAACAAGATAACTGTCATGGCTGATTATGATCACGGCCCCTTCATATTCATTGATGGCGTGGATCAGCGACTGGCGGCTATCCATATCAAGATGGTTGGTCGGTTCATCTAGGATGATCATCTGCGGTGCTTTAAAGCTCATGAGCGCAAACAGCAGACGCGCTTTTTCACCGCCCGACAATGTCGAAATTTTATTGGCCGCTTTGTCGACCCCAAAACCAAAACCGCCAAGGCGGGCTCTCACTTGAGTTTCTGTTGCACCTTTCATCAGTGTTGCCAGATGGGAAAGGGGGGTGCCGTTTTTATCGAGTTCATCCTGTTGGTGCTGGGCAAAATATCCGATGGCCAGTTTTCGTGAGCGCTTAATCTCTCCGTCCATCGGTTGTAGCCGGTCAGAGAGCAATTTGGCGAAAGTCGATTTACCATTGCCATTTTGTCCCAGAAGCGCGATGCGGTCTTCCATATCCAAACGCATGTTTATGTTGCGTAGGATTGGCTTGCCAGGCTCATAACCGACACTGCATTTTTCAATGGAAATAAGCGGCGGGGCAAGCTCTTCCGGGTTTGGAAAGTTAAACTGAACTGTGTGTTCTTCGGCCAGTGCCGCCAGCGGTTCCATTTTTTCAAGCATTTTAATGCGGCTTTGCGCCTGTTTTGCTTTGCTGGCTTTATAGCGGAAGCGATCGACATATTTTTGAATATGGGCACGCTCAAGGCTTTGTTTCTTGATCGCCGCCTGTTTTAGTATTTTTTGTTCGCGGTAGGTTTTTTCAAATTTATCAAAATTACCACCGTAAAAGGTAAGCCCACGATTTTCCAAATGAACAATGGCACTTGCCGCCTGATTAAGAAGATCGCGATCATGGCTGATAATCAGAATGGTATAGGGGTAGTTCTTAATAAAATTTTCAAGCCACAGGACCCCTTCAAGATCAAGATAGTTTGTCGGCTCATCAAGCAATAGCAAATCAGGCTGGGTAAACAGCGTACAGGCAAGGGCGACACGCATGCGCCAGCCACCGGAAAATTCACTGCAGGCACGGCGCTGCTCCGCATCACTAAAGCCAAGACCAGAAAGGATACTCGCGGCGCGGGCTTCGGCCTCGTAGGCGCCAATATCCTGAAGTCTTTCATGTATTTCCGCAATTCTGAGTGCATCTGTAGTGGTTTCTGCTTCAGTTTGCAGTGACACCATTTCAGCATGGGACGCGAGAACTGTTTCAAGCAGCGTTTCAGGGCCGCCCGGCGCTTCCTGAGCCACTTGGCCGACTTTCGCACTCTTGCGGATACGAATTTGACCGTCGTCGCTCTCAAGCTCGCCTAGGATCAATTTATAAAGCGTGGTTTTACCAGCACCATTGCGCCCGACAATGCCAATTTTATGGCCGGCAGGGACGGTGACGCTGGCATTTTCCAGAAGCAGTTTTCCGGCAATGCGATATGTTAATCCAGATATTTGTAACATGGGTCATGCTTTTAACAGGTCATCCAGAAAGATCAATCATTAGTTAGGTATGTGACAAATAAATATTGATGTTTGGATAAATACCCCCTATAAGGCGCGCGAACAGATTAGTTATTTAAAATCCAAGGATAAGAATATGGCTTTACAGCGCACATTTTCAATCATCAAGCCTGATGCAACAAAACGCAACCTTACAGGCGCTATCACAAAAAAACTCGAAGACGGTGGCCTCCGCGTTGTTGCTTCAAAGCGTGTTCGCCTCAGCCGTGAAAAAGCAGAAGGTTTCTACGCAGTCCACAAAGAGCGTCCATTTTTCGGTGAACTTGTAGAGTTCATGATGTCAGAGCCAGTTGTCGTACAGGTTCTTGAAGGTGAAGACGCCGTAGCCCGCAACCGCGAAATCATGGGGGCAACAAATCCTGAAGAAGCCGCAGAAGGCACAATCCGTAAAGAATTCGCGCTCGATATAGGCGAAAATTCCGTTCACGGTTCAGACAGCCTAGAAAATGCAAAAATCGAAATCGAATATTTCTTCAACGACGCCGAGATCGTTGGTTAAGTTTTAGAAAATATCATGTTTGAAAGCCGCCCTATAGCTATAGGGCGGCTTTTTTTATTTCACCATACTGGGCTTATTTTCAGGAAGTTATTTCCATATTTTTAAATCTTTACAACTTTTTCCGTCCGAAATAGAACCAAGTTATATGACCTGCTAAACATCCCAAAAGGATTATAGTCGAGAGAACGATGTGCCCAATAGGTGCAAATGGATCAATATAACCTGAATTATAATAGCCTTGTGCTAAAAACAATCCATTGATGAGTAATAATAGAACAAGATATGTAATGTAAATTCTTTTTGTCAATTTAGCAGAGTAATAGGTTATTACTGCTGAAATTATTATTACAGGTATAATTACTTCCATCTAATTAGGTCTCTTTCCAAATTTGCATATATAGGCATTTCGTTGCGCAGTATTGTAAGCATTTAAACCATCTTGCCCTGTAACAAAGCTGTGATAGAAACGAGCCGTTTCTTCTGGTGTAATAATCGTCGTTCCTCCACGTATACGAACTACTTTATTTGGAACGGATAGCATTTCATTCAGAAAAATATCATTTGCCCTTTGAAAGCCAAAATCCAATGTAGAGAAGTTGCGATCATGATTGCTGCAGGCTTGTGTGAAATCAAATCCATGTGGGTTGTTAGGGATTAGTGGCGTTCTCCAGTCTCCCCTCGCTCCACATCCGTTAGGAACAAGTGATTTGCACGCAGCTTTACGCTCTGTTGGTGATACAAGTTTACTCTCATTAGGCTGCTCTTCATCCACATTATAAAGCAGATTTTCCTGTGATAATGTATGGGAGTTGGGGTTATATATCTGTTGTGGATGCATATTATTGATTGTATCAGATTTATTAATAACACTCAATGATTGATTTTCTAGAGATTGAATTGTCGCAGCATTATTCTGGAGCTCCGGATCATTCTCAATTGGCAGGGTTTGCATCGTTGAGACGGCATTCGTTTTAACGTCCTCGAGGAGTCTTTTGCGTTCTTCTGATAGCATAGCGGCTTCCAGTGTTATCTCGGTTGGGTTAGCGTTCTTCAAATAGGATATATACATCCTTTCAACACGTTTAAGCTCGTTTATGGCGCGGTCTAGAATAATTTTATTTTGATATTGGGTCATTTTTTAATCCTTAATGTAAAATGATAATTGAAAATAAAAAATCCCCATTTGTGAAAACAAATGAGGATTTGGGAGGTAGTGTTGATTAACTGGTTATAAGGGAACTAGTGCAGTTTTTTGGTGCACGAACCACCATTAGCAATATATGGTTGTTGCGGGTCCCAAAAAAGTCAAGTCCAATATATGCTCTACGATCTTAGTCATGCTAGCGAAGGTTAGAATGACATAGATTGTGCCGGATGATGCAATCAGGGCAGCGGATTTACGATACTTCCGCTGGCAAAGTCGGCGTCTTTGATAGTGACTTTGTTACCGACGACGCGGATGCGGCCTTCGGCGACGAGCTTAAGCGCTTGCGGGTAGATGATGTGCTCTTTTTCAAGGACTTTGGCTGAGAGAGTATCTGCATCGTCGTCGGCGCCAATGGCAATCACGGCCTGTGCGATGATCGGGCCGTCGTCGAGTTCCGGATTTACGAAATGGACGGTGCAGCCAGTGAAGCGAACGCCAGCTTCGAGGGCGCGTTCTTGGGTATGGAGACCTTTGAAGCTTGGCAGTAATGACGGGTGGATGTTGAGCATGCGGTTACGCCAGCGGTTTACAAACCGCGCATCAAGAATGCGCATGAAGCCAGCAAGACAGATCAGTTTAACACCACTTTCTTTGAGCGCTTCATGGAGTTTTTCGTCAAACGCTTCGCGGCTTTCGAAATCACGGTGATTGATGACTTTTGTTGCAATGCCTGCCGCTTCTGCACGCTCTAACCCCTTAACGCCGGGATTGTTTGAAATGACGAGGGCAATGCGGGCCGGAAAATCGCCATCGGCGCAGGCGTCTATGAGTGCCTGAAGATTTGTACCACTGCCGGATATGAGTACTGCTACATCAACCATAAATGCCTCTAATGCGCTGACTTGGCGGTCCAGGGGTCCGCGTAACCCCAGCTTCCGGCACTACCGGTCACTGTTGTTGACGGCTCATCGCCGGATTTGGCGCGCACGGTGCCGATATAATGAACCGCTTCGCCGTTTTCTTCGAATATTTTGGTGGCTTGGTCGGCTTTATCCGCGGGAACAATTACCGCCATGCCGATGCCGCAGTTAAAGGTTTTTGCCATTTCCAATGGTGTGATGTTGCCAGTGGTACGCAGCCAATCAAAAACTGGCGGCAGGCTCCAGCGGCTGGCATCCACATCAACGGTGACGCCTTCAGGGAGGACACGGGGAATGTTTTCAACAAATCCGCCGCCTGTAATATGGCTAAGGCCTTTGACGCAGTCGGCCTTTAGCGCGGCAAGGCAGCTTTTAACATATATTTTTGTCGGGCAAAGCAACGCTTCACCGAATGTTTTGCCGTCTTCAAACGAACACGGGGCGTTATAATCGACCCCGGACACTTCAACCAGTTTACGAACCAGTGAAAAGCCGTTTGAATGAACCCCGCTTGATGCAAGCCCAAGAACAACATCGCCCGCGCCGACAGTGGTGCCATCAATAATGCGTGACCGTTCAACGGCGCCGACACAGAAGCCAGCAAGATCATAATCACCGTCTGAATACATTCCTGGCATTTCAGCGGTTTCGCCACCAATAAGCGCAGCGTTTGATTGACGACATCCTTCGGCTATGCCTTCGATGATGGCTTTGCCAGTTTCGATGGTCAAATGCCCGGTTGCGTAATAATCAAGGAAGAAGAGGGGCTCTGCGCCCTGAACAATAAGGTCATTGACGCACATGGCCACCAGATCAATACCGACCGTATCATGTTTGCCGCTTTCGATGGCGACTTTAAGTTTGGTACCGACGCCGTCGGTGCCGGATACCAGGATCGGATCTTCAAATCCGGCAGCTTTTAAGTCAAAAAGTGCACCAAAGCCACCAAGGCCGGCGTCACAGCCTGATCTGCGGGTTGAGGCAGCGGCTGGTTTAATGGCATCGACAAGGGCATTACCAGCATCAATATCAACGCCTGCATCCTTGTAACTATAAGATTTATCACTCACTCGTAAATTCTTTCCCGTGTGTCTATTTATACAAACAGATATAAGGCCAGTTGGTCAAAAAGGCTATAAAAATATCTTTAAAAAGTTCAAACCTGTCGTTGCAATATTGCTGTAACATAAGATAATTATACTATCTGCCACAGTCGTGACATGATAGATTATTAAATTAAGCGGATTGAAAATAGTAAAGAGCACATTAAATTGAGAATAAAATTATATATATCAGATAATTATAGAGTTATATTAATGTTATTCATTAGCATGATAACGTGCGCAGGTGGTATCTCTTATGCTCAAACTGGCCCGGATGAAATGGACCGTGAAGCCACGATCTATACCATTTATAATATTGAGGTCGACGAAACGTCGCGAAATGTGGCGACGGCGCGTGATCGTGCCCTGCTTAAAGGACAGCGATCTGCACTTGAACGACTGTTCCGCCGGATTATTTTAAGTGATGACCGGGAAAAACTGCCAAGCTTCGAAAATAATGAAGTGCTTGAATTTATCAGCGGCTTTGAAATTAACGATGAAAGACGCTCAAGCGTCCGTTATATCGCCTCGCTGGTGGTTCATTTTAACCGCGACAAGATCAACGAAGTACTCAGTTTTTACAAAATTCCCTTTGCAGAAACCCTGGGCACGGCGGTAAGTGTGCTTCCAGTGCTTGACCAGGGCGGTGCCATGATGCTGTGGGAGAAAAATAATGTCTGGCGCGAAGCATGGCAGCAGCATGATGTAATTAATAATCTTGTGCCCATAAATACACCGAGGCCGACCCTAAAAAACCGTATGTATATAAGCGCGATGCAAGCCAAGACGGGCAATCAAAAAAGCATCCAGGCATTTATCCGCGAAAACAGACTTAATGATTTGATCATCGCCTCGGCGACCATGGGTAAAGATATGGTGGCGGGTACGCTCACTCTTGATGTCGAATTGAAAAGAAATGGATTGAACATCGAAGAAGACAGTACTGCGGCCCTGAACGTTTCGGTTCCCGCTCTTGACGAAGACGGACAGCCAAATCATGCGGCACTTTTTAAAGCGGGTGTTGATGCGGCGACCGATTGGGTTGACGATCTTTGGAAATCAAAAGTTCTCGTAAGCTATGGTTCTGCGTCGACCATTTCTGCGCGCGGAAACCTGCGTGAAATCAACGACTGGCTAATTATGCAGAGGCAGCTTAAAAAAGTTAATCTGGTCAGAAACGTCAATTTAAAAAGCATCACTATTCATGCGGTCGATCTTGAAATTGAATTTGCCGGTGATGCGGAGCAGCTGGCGCTCTCGCTTGCGCAGCAAGGCCTGAGCTTAGAGCAGAACGAAGGTGATCAGCTTTGGGATATTGCCCTAAGTAGTCGCCTTGGTGGTGAAGGTCAGTTTAGGTGAATAAAGTCAGTCAAAAAATCCCGGAGCAGCTATTGCTCAATTGGCCGGTCAATGAAAAATTTGCTCAGGCAAACTTTCTGCCATCTTTTTCGAATGAAAAGGCAGTCAAATGGATTGACCGTTGGCCCGATTGGCAACGCGGCGATGACGATTTTCATACATTGATTATATACGGGCCTGCCGGGTGCGGTAAAACCCACCTTTCTCATGTATGGCGTGATATTTCAAAGGCGCGTGCCATGAGCGCGGAAGAACTTGCCAAGAATGAGTTTCTGACTGGTGAGTTTTTTGTATTTATTGTCGAGGATGTTGATCAGTATATCGCTGATCCGGCGGTTCAAGAGGGCTTGTTTCACCTAATTAACTGGACCAAGGAGCAGGGTGGCTATGCGCTTTTGACAGCGACGGAGCGACCAAAGGACTGGAACGTATCACTTGATGATCTCTCATCGCGGTTGTTGGCATCGGAAACAGTGCATATAAAAGCCCCTGATGATCATCTGCTTCGTGCAGTGATAATTAAACAATTCTCTGACCGTCAGATCACACTTACGGATGATGTGATAAACTATTTGCTCCCACGTGCCGAAAGATCATTTGATGCGATCCGAAAACTGGTGCAGGATATAGACAAGCTGTCACGAATTGAAAAAAAGAAAATTACCATTCCGATAGTAAGAAGAGTACTCGAAGCAGATGAAGAAGGTTAACGACTGACAATGGCGTCTGAGGGAAAAAATAAGACATCTGATAGGCTGATCAACCGCGAGTTATCGTGGTTATCTTTCAATATGCGGGTGATGGAGCAATCATCAAACAAAAACTACCCGCTTCTTGAGCGGCTTCGCTTTCTGTCCATCTCGGGTAGTAATCTTGATGAATTTTATATGGTGCGTGTTGCGGGTTTACGCGGTCTTACGATGACGGATGCAAAAGTAAAAAGCGATGACGGACTTACGCCACAGGAACAGCTCAGCAAAATCAATGACCTTTCTGGTGAACTTGTTGAGAAACAGCAGATCGAATGTCGTGAAATCTTGGCAGAACTTCGCAAACACAAGCTTGATCTTCTTGAACCCTCAGATCTTACGGTAGATGAGAAAAAATGGCTTGAGCAATATTTTCTCGAAAATGTGTTTCCTATACTTACGCCGCTGGCCATTGATCTGGCTCATCCGTTTCCATTTATTGCTAATCTTGGTTTTTCGCTCATCATTGATCTTAAACGGGAGCCAGACGGCAAGCCGCTGCTTGCGCTGCTGCCTGTACCAACGCAAACAAAACGTTTTGTAAGACTACCGGATAGTGAAGGGCATATTCGCTTTATTTCGCTTGAAAATATTCTAAGTCTTTTTATCGGGCTGATTTTCCCAAATTACAGTCTTGTCAGCGAAGGAATATTCCGCATCATCCGTGATAGTGAGCTTGAGGTGGAGGAAAAAGCGGAAGATTTGGTGATGGTGTTTGAAAGTGCTCTTAAAAGACGCCGCCGCGGCAATGTGGTTCGCCTTGAAGTGAATAAAAATATGCCAAGGAAGCTACGCAAAATTGTCCGCAAAGAGCTGGATGTGCTCAGAGAGGAGGTGATCAGCGTTGATGGTATCCTCGGTCTTTCGCAACTGAGTGACCTTATCGTCGAGGACCGCAGTGATCTGACGTTCGAGCCATTTAGCCCACGTTTTCCAAGCCGGGTGCAGGAATTTGGTGGAGATATATTCGCCGCCATAAACCAAAAAGACTTCGTGGTGCATCATCCGTTTGAAAGCTTTGACGTGGTGGTTAGTTTCATTCAGCAGGCGGCGCAGGATGAGAATGTGTTGGCGATTAAACAGACGCTTTACCGTACCGGTGATAACAGTCCGATTGTTGAGGCGTTGATCAAAGCGGCGGAGGCCGGGAAATCGGTCACGGCGTTGATTGAGTTGAAGGCGCGTTTTGATGAAGCACGCAACATCAAATGGGCACAGGATATGGAACGGGCGGGAGTTCAAGTGGTGTTTGGGTTTCTTGAACTTAAGACCCACGCAAAAATTTCGGTTGTGGTAAGGCGCGAAGATCAGAAATTAAAATCATACGTTCATTTCGGTACTGGTAATTATCATCGACAAACTGCCAAGGTTTATACGGATATCTCCTTTTTTACTGATAATAAGGCTCTGGGCCGCGATGCAGTACAGATTTTTAATTATCTGACTGGCAATACAGTACCGCAAGCACTTGAAAAAGCGAAAATATCTCCCTTTTATATAAGATCAACCTTGATGGAACTCATTGATAAGGAAATAGAATTTGCCTGCGAAGGAAAACCGGCAAATATCTGGATCAAATTGAATGCATTGGTTGATCCGATCATCATCGATAAGCTTTACGAAGCATCGCAAGCGGGTGTTTCCATTGATATGGTGATACGGGGGATTTGTTGCCTAAGGGCCGGTGTTGAAGGACTTTCAGAAAATATCAGGGTAAAAAGCATCGTTGGACGCTTTTTGGAACATTCGCGCATTGTCTGTTTTGGTAACGGCGCAGTATTGCCGTCGGATGATGCTAAAGTATTTATTTCGTCAGCAGACTGGATGCCACGTAATTTTGATCGGCGGGTTGAAATACTGGTACCCCTTGAAAATCCGACGGTACATTCGCAGGTGCTGGATCAGATTATGGAAACGAATATAAAGGATACAGCACAGAGCTGGTCTCTTGGTAGCGATGATAAGTATAGAAAAGTTGAAAATAAAAATGAAACTTTCTCGGCTCACCATTATTTTATGACAAACCCCAGTTTGTCTGGAGTTGGTTCAGTCAATAAAGAAGACGAAGATAAAGACGAATAGGGAACGAGTAGTGGGAAAATTTGCCGTCATTGATATTGGCTCAAACACCGTACGTCTGGTGGTTTATGAAAACCGCGAGCGCGCGCCGTACGTGATCTTTAACGAAAAGGTCTTTTGTGGACTGGGGCGTGGTGTATCCGAAACTGGTCTCATGATAGAAGAGGCTATGGAGTTGGCGACCAAGACACTGAAACGATTTTCAATGTTGTTGAATAAAATGGATATAACCAATCCTCGCGTTATTGCGACGTCAGCCGTTAGAGATGCTGACAATGGTCAAGATTTTATAAAGCGTGTTAAGGATCACACCGGGCTTTCTATTAATATTATTAAAGGCGTGGAAGAGGCGAGATTATCCGGCTACGGTGTTATATGCGCGGTACCACATGCGTCAGGTATTGTTGGTGACCTTGGTGGTGGTAGTCTTGAGCTTGCTATTGTCGATGATAAAATGGTTTCCAATGAAGTGACGTTGCCTATTGGTCCTTTGCGACTACAGGATCAGGACGGGAAGTGGTTTAATAATCCCAAAAGTGTTGTGAAAAAGCATCTTAAATCCATTGATTGGCTTAAAAATGCCAGGGGGCAAAAGTTTTACGCGGTTGGCGGCGCGTGGCGATCGTTGGCAAGAATTCATATGAAGGTGGTAGGTTACCCGCACATTAATATGCATAACTATATTATACCCGTCGACGAAATTACCGCTCTTGCGAGGCGAATTTCTAAAATGAGTCTAATCGAGCTTGACGAGTACAGACCCTATATTTCTGAGAAGCGTATCAATATTCTGTCCTTGGCGTCACTCACGCTTTATCAATTACTCAAAATGATTAAACCACGGAAATTCGTGGTATCGGCATTTGGGGTTCGTGAAGGCTTATTATATGATGAAATGGATCCAGAAGTCAGAAAGCAGGACCCACTCATCGTCGGTTGCCACCAGGTAGCAGAAATGACAGGGCGTTTTCCTGAACACGGCGAACGGTTGTATGATTGGATTTCACCACTATTTAGCGATGAAAGCGATGAACGTAAGAGACTTCGATTGGCAATATGCATTTTAAGCGATGTGGGATGGCGTGGACATCCGGAATACCGCGCTGAAAAAGTTGTCGCTGAAATACTTTACGGTCGATTGGGCGGCATCAACCATTGGGGCGCCGGACTTATCGCTATGGCGTTGTACGTCTGTTATGGTGGTTCAAGCAATCGCGTCAAGCAAGTGCAAACCGCAGCATCATTGATCAGCCGTGAAGATATGTATTATGCCAAAAAAATAGGTATGGCCCTAAGGTTGGCTCAACGTCTCTCCGCTGGTACCTCACGGGGATTAAAACTTGCGGAATTATCAATTAATCACACGCGCGTACTTATGAAGGTAAAAAAGGATAAAATCGATATCGTCAATGATGTTGTAACAAAAAGACTGGACGATCTAGCCGAATATATTGATCTTGAATCTAGGATATCAACTTATTAGTCATGTTGTGGATCGTTGCTGATGATATAGTCCGGTTTTGCCTTTGAGTATAATAATACAGCAACGATAAAAGTCAGAGCTTCCGCAAGGGGCAGGGCAATATACATTCCGACATCACCAATCCATAGCGGCAATAATAGCAACGCCGTAGCGGGTAGGATAAAACTACGCAGGAAGGCTATGTAGGTACTTTCAAGCGGTTTTTGCATTGATGTGAAATAAACGGTGAGCAGAATATTTAGGCCAATAAAAAGAAAAGCCGGCCAGAGGTAGAACATGAACTCTGCGGCGATTTCCCGAGTGTTAATAGCACCGCTTTCGAGAAAAATACTAATCAGAAGATCAGGATAAATCAACATTGCGGTGATCATGATCACCGCAACCGCAAGTACAGCATAACTGGCCATTTTGAGGAATTCGGTGATACGTTCTGGATTGCGGGCTCCGAAATTCTGACTGATGATAGGTTGTAGGGCATCGCACATACCGATAGATGTAAACAATCCCATTAACCAGATATTGTTTATGATGGTGAGCGCAGCAACCCCGTCCATGCCGAGGCGGCTGATCATGACCCAGTTAAAAATCAGTGCTGTTACGCCGATGGAAATTTCATTGGCAAATTCGGAAAGTCCGTTGATGTATGCTTTAATGAGTACAGCGATATCGGTCATGGGTTTGCTAAATTTGAGGCGGCTTTTTTTCTTCAAAAAATAAGGTAAAAGAATTACGCAGACCAGCGCAGCCGAAAAACCGGTCGCATAAGCGGCCCCCATAAGCCCCCAGTTAAATTTGACAATGAAGATATAATCGAGCATCACATTGACAGCTGAGCCAATAATGAATGCGCCAGATGCTAAAATAGGATTGCCAGCGAGGCGCACAAAGTAAAAGGCGATCAGCTCGAATACAAAAAATGGTGTACACCACAGGATAATACCAAGATACACATTAACCATTCCTGCAATTTCCGGTTCGTTTGCACCAAGTCCGGAAATAATCTGATCTATAAATGTGACACCGAGCACCAGCATTAAGCCAGCGCATGCAAGGCCGACGATCATTGTTGTAGTGAAGACCTGATTTGCGAGGTCTTTTTTCTTTTGTCCAAGGTACTTGCC
>CAXBLS010000016.1:0-36212 GCA_963976585.1 uncultured Kordiimonadaceae bacterium | reverse complement strand
TCATTTCTGGAAACGTTCCCCCATGTCACTTGTCGGTAACGTGAAAACCCCAACACTGCTCATGACTGGTGAACAGGACCGACGCACACCGATAGCAGAAATTGAGCAATATTATCAGGCGCTGAAACTGCTTGGTGTCGATACAATTATGGTACGTGTACCGGGATCGCCGCATGGCATCGCTGGTAAACCGTCGCGCCTCAACGCAAAAGTTGATAATATTATGGCCTGGTTTGAGAGGTATAAAAAGTAAGTTTAAACCAGATGATCATATAGCCGTGATAGCTGGCTTCCGCATTCATAAAATAACTCACGTATTTTATTAAACGGGACCGACTTAACAGGGCTTAGACGCACAGGCAGATCGCGAGAATTCACGCGGCCAAGCAGAAAATCCGCCATCACCCGCCCAAATGCGGTCCCCGGGGATATTCCACGCCCGCTAAAACCACTTATACTATAAAGACCTTGCCCAAAATCATGAATATTGGGAACATAATCTTCCGAGCACGCGATACGCCCGGCCCATTTATAGGTCCAGTTCACTGGACCCACTTTTGGAAATGTATCCCGGATCATTTTATCAGCCCACGATTTAAACAGCGGCGCATTTTCCATGTGTATATTGCCGATGGTACCGATTATGAGACGACCGGCCGCATCGGTGCGGTATGACCGCATCACCGTTCGGGTGTCCCAAGTGCCGTGTTTGCCCGGCAGAAAGCTATCAAGCTGCGTGGCGCTGAGCGGATCGGTTGCCAGCTGTGCGTAATACATCGGCGTAAAAGATGATTTTATCTGCGGATAAATATGCTCCAGATAAGCATTGGTTGCGATCAAAACCCGACGCGCCATAATTATACCTTGTGGTGTTTTGATATGCCACTGACCGCGCTTTTGACGAATTTTCAATGCCGGGGATGCGGTATATATATTTGCCCCCGCTGCTCGCGCCGCCATCATCAGGCCGTGACAATAATCAAGCGGCTGGATAGTTCCCGCCCGCATATCATGAATGGCACCAAGATAATTTTCAGCGGCTGTTAGCTCAAAAGTCGCTGCCCTATCCAGCAGCATCACACTTCCACCTCTTGCATTAATTTGCCACGCTTTATCCTCAAGCACTTTTAGACCCGCCTCGTTATGAGCAAGATGAAGTGTACCGTTACGAAGAGCCTCGCATTCAATGCCATGCTCGTCAATTAGACCATGAACAAGGTCTGGAGCGGTGCTCAAAAAATGGTTAAGCATTTCACCGTAGCGCTTGCCGATCGCTTTTTCCACATCCTCTGGATTAATCCAAAGGCCTGCATTTGTCAGCCCGACATTGCGACCAGAACCGCCAAAACCACTAAACTCAGCTTCGAGCAAAGAAACTTTTGTGCCAGCTTCCGCCAGCCGAAGCGCGGCAGAACAGCCTGTAAAACCACCACCGATTATTGCCACATCAACCTTTTCCTCATGCTCAAGAATATTGGTGTGAATATCAGAGGTCCGAGAAAGCGACCATAGTGAATTATTTACTTGTTGTGTCATACAGTTTTACGGCATTGTTGTTTAATCATTGGCCCGAAATATATAAGTTATCTAATATATAAATCAAAAGTGAGGGGAACATAAGTGAAATATTTAGACGCAGCTGAACTTGCCACCTTACTTCCTTATGGTGAATTAATCGAAGCCCTGCGAGAAGGCTTTAAAAAAGGCGGTAACGCGCCACTTCGCCATCATCACACCATCGAAACAGAAAATGGTACTGAAAACAATTTCATGTTGATGCCGTGCTGGCAACAGGGCGGTATGATGGGTGTAAAAATGGTTATGGTGTGCCCGGAAAATGCCGCCAAAGGCCTTGAAAGTATCCAATCCACTTATATCCTTTCCGACGCGACGACAGGAGAAGTAAAAGCGGTCCTTAACGGCAATGAACTTACCGTACGTCGCACTGCATGTGCCTCCGCACTGGCATCCTCCCGTCTTTCAAGACCGGAGTCGAAAAGCATGCTGATGATGGGCACAGGAAAGCTCGCGCCGCACCTTATTCGTGCCCATATGGCGGTGCGCGATCTTAGTGATATTTATATTTGGGGTAGGCGGTTCCAGCAAGCCGAAATGCTAGCAAATGAGCTCAACGAGGATTTATCAGTGCAAGTAATCGCTATTGACGACTCTGAAAAATACGCCAATATATGCGACATTATATCCTGTGCAACACTCGCCAATGAGCCCATATTAAAGGGAAGATGGTTGAGTAAAGACAAACAACAACATATTGATCTTGTTGGTGGATATACTTATGATATGCGTGAAGCGGATAATGATGCAATTGGTCACTCGTCTATCTATGTTGATACCTTTGATGGTGCTCTTGCAGAAGCTGGCGATATATTAAGACCAATTGAAGAGGGTATCATTACAAAAGACGATGTAAGCGGTGATCTTTTTAATCTTGTGGACGAAAATTTCACAGAAATCCCAGAAAATCAAACAACCCTGTTCAAGTCTGTGGGTACTGCACTGGAAGATTTAATCGCGGCACAACTTGCTTTTCAAAAAAGCGCCGACTGATCCCTATTGATCTTAGGGTCAATTAGGAGTAAAGCTTATCACAGATGGTGCCCTTCGGGGGTAAAAGGGAACACGGAATGCCGTGACTGTACCCGCAACTGTAATTGGAACGCTCACTTTCACATGCCACTGAGATTATCGGGAAGGCGATTTTGAGCATCAAGCCATAAGTCAGGAAACCTGCCATCTGATCGCCATACCTATTTACCGGGTTAGTGAATGGAGCGGATTTTCCGTACGGGTGATATCACTCGCTTTGTACGGGAGGCATCACATTTTTCCTCATGTATAGAGCTAAATTATACTTTATGAGGATATCATTATGAATAAATCTCTACTGTTAAGCTCTGTCTGCTTAATATCTCTATCTTACTCACCGTCGCTACTGGCACAACAGTCGGTCGATGTCATCGTCACCACAGCAACACGCTATGAAAAACCTCTTTCAAACGTTGGAAGTAGCATTTCGGTGGTTTCCGCCGACGATATTGAAATTGCCCAAACGACCTTCCTCCAGGACGCCCTCACGACCGTGCCAGGCGTATCAATTAATCAAAATGGAAGCTTTGGTGGTGTCTCTGCCTTGCGGATTCGCGGGGCAAAACAAGTCACGGTCCTGATCGACGGTGTTCAGATCAACGATCCGTCGACAACGGACGGCAGTGCCAATTTCGCAAATTATGATGTCAATGCCATCGACCGCATTGAAGTATTACGCGGGCCTCAGTCGATCCTTTATGGCTCTGACGCTATGGGTGGGGTGATCAATATCATTTCCAAATCCGGCGAGGATGGCTTTGGTGGTGGCGCCTTTATTGAGGGCGGATCATTCGGCACTTTTAATGGCGGTGCCAATATTTACGGTGGCAATGAAAAGATAAACTTCAATCTATCGGCACGTGGGATTACCTCTGACGGCATCTCCAAAGCCGATGAGAATGATGGAAACACCGAACAGGATGCGTACTGCAACGCATCCTTCCACTCAAAAATAACAGGTCATCTCTCCGAAATTCTCAAAACTGATCTGATTGCACGCTATTCAAAAGCCAGAAATGAATATGACAGCTTCGGCCCCATTGATGGCGATCAGATCGATCATACCACCGATTACCTTATTGCGAGTAGAAACCATCTCGATCTCATGAACGGAAGACTCAAAAATACAGTCTCTTTCGAGTATTCCCAGACTTTGCGTGAGGGGGAAGCAGACATGACGAAGTATGAAGTTGGCAAAGGCAACCGCTTTAATATTGATTATTTCGGCCATTATAAACTAAACGATACCTTCGATTTTTCCTTCGGTCTACAGCACGAGGAAACTAAGGCGCAAAGTGCTTCAGAGCAGAAGTTTAATATAGATAGCGTACTTTCCGAGGTTAGCTTTCAAGGACTTGAGAACTTGACCCTAACGGCAGGTGGGCGCTACGATCATCACAACCAGTACGGTGGTACATTTACACCACGCGTTACCGGTGCATATTACCTGCAGGACAGCGGCACAAAAATATTTTCTAACTGGGCAGAAGGATTTAAGGCACCAAGTATCTTCCAGCTAACTTATATTTGTAGTTTTTGCGGTCTGACCGAAGCTAATCCCGATCTTAAACCGGAAGAATCCAAAGGTTGGGAGATCGGTATTGAGCAGGAATTACTAGGCGAGAATATCATTGCCGGCGTTACCTATTTTGATCAGAAAACCAAAAACCTAGTCGATTTCAGCTTCACGGCCGGCTACGATAATATCGCAGAAGCCAGAAGCAAGGGAATTGAGCTTTTCATAAATGCGACCATCACTGATGCGTTACAAGTAAACGGTCATTATACCTTCACCGATGCGACCAATGTATTGACCAGTGATCCGCTGCCACGGGTTCCACGCAACACGGCCTTTGCTGAAGTTCGCTGGCAGGCTCTTGACGCGCTTCATGTTTCGCTTAGTGTTACCCACAATGACAAATCGACCGATCCTTTTAGTCCCGATGTTGAGGCCTGGACCAGAACTGATCTAAGAGCAAGTTACGCGCTCAACAACAGGATTGAAATTTACGGCCGAATTGACAATCTATTCAATGTTGAATATCAGCAAGTATATGGCTACGGAACCCCGGACCGCTCCGGATATATCGGTGCCAGAGCAAAATTCTAGAGAAGGTTCATGACAGCAGCCGCAAATATTAGAGAAATAGTTCTATTCGCAGCTCTTGCGGCTGCTTCCTGCTTGTCCGCTTCGTTGGCTCATGCGGAGGGACCAAAGGCGGTTTCTCTTGATTTTTGTGCAGATCAATATTTGCTCGCATTAGCGGATCCAGTGCAAATCATGGCCGTCACAAAAATGGCGACTAACGAAAATTCCTATTTCAGGGAAAAAGCCACGGGTCTCAACCAATTTGGCGGCACTGTGGAAGAGATCCTGAAATTGAGACCGGATGTTGTGATCGGCACCGATTGGGCATTCATGACACTGCCAGTTCTAAGTCAATATGATATTGAAACAACCATTCCGGATTACGGCCATCAGTCAGAGGTTTTCTTCAGGAATATAGCCCGGTTTGGAGACGCCCTCAGCCGCAGTGATCAGGCGAGAACATTGATCGAAAACTACCAAAAACGTCTAGACGCGTTAAAAAGCATCCCAATGTCAGAGTTAACCGCCGCTTATATCACGCCAAGTGGCTACACTGGCGGGACCGGTACTTTTATTGACGATGCAATTAAATTGGCTGGTTATTCTTCATTCGCTGAAACCCATAACATTGTCGGCTGGCAACCAATTTCCCTTGAAACACTGTTGCTTAATCCGCCTGATCTTATCGTCAGCAGCTTTTTTGATCAGAATGATGTCCATGTGTCACATTGGAGCCTCATCCGCCATCCAAAAATAGAGCAGATGATGAGCGAAATTCCAACCATATCAATTCCCGGAAATCTGATATCATGCGGCGGCCTGTTTTCCATTGAAATTGCCGAATATGTTAGCGCGGTAGGTAAAAAAGAGGGAAACAAATGAAACAAATCCCCTACGCACGCATGAATATTATTCTTATCACCCTGCTCGTGCTGATTTCATTCTTGTCTCTGTTTATCGGTACTGTCAGCTTTTCGCCAGCCGAAGTATTTTATGCTCTCATTGGTCAGGCCGACCAAGCAACATCCATAATTATACTTGAGCTAAGATTGCCGCGCGTCTTTATGGGAATTCTTGCCGGGGCGACACTGGGTCTTTCCGGTGCCGCGCTTCAGGGTATGCTGAGAAACCCGCTCGCTGATCCCGGGATTATTGGTGTGACCTCAACGGCAAGCCTTGGCGCAATCATTGCTATATATTTCGGACTTTCTGCCCTCTTTCCCGGTGCAATACAGATCATGGCCATTGTTGGTGCGTTGGTTGCCACCCTGATCCTGGCGATGATCGCCGCGCGGGACAGCAGTGTTCTGACCTTGATCCTTGCCGGCATCGCTATCAGCTCGCTGGCCACAGCCGCTATGTCATTGGCCATGAATTTTTCCCCCAATCCAATGACATTGCAGGACATGATCATGTGGATGCTGGGATCCCTTGAAAACAGAACAATTTCCGACATTTATATTTCACTTCCTTTCATCATTGTCGGTTGGGCGCTCCATCTGGGCATTGCGAACGGACTTGATGCTTCGAGCCTTGGAGATGATACCGCAAAATCACTTGGTATCGATACGCGGCGAATGCAGCTTAAAATTATTATTGGTGGCGCTCTATCCGTCGGCGCGGTTGTCGCTGTATGTGGAGCAATCGGCTTCATTGGACTTGTGGTTCCCCACATGGTGCGGCGCTTCATCGGCTATACGCCCGGCAGGCTTCTTTTCCCGTCGGCATTGATGGGGGCGATACTTCTGATCAGCGCTGATCTTGTAACCCGCATACCATTTGGGCAGGGGCAATTGAGGCTGGGTGTGGTCACTGCCATCATTGGTGCGCCGCTCTTCCTTTATATCATTTTTAAAACGAGGAGGGCGATGAGATGACAGATCTTAGCATTAAAAATCTCAGCGTCACCATCGATGAAAATCAAATCTTATCCGATGTTTCCATGAACCTGGAACGTGGCAGTCTCATGGGATTGATCGGGCCAAATGGCGCCGGCAAAAGCATCCTATTAAAATCTATACTTGGCTTAATAGAGCAAGCAACCGGCGATATTACTCTCGACAATAAAAATCTGGATGACTGGACTTTGAAGGAACGCGCACAAAAGATCGCCTACGCGGCGCAAGGTGCACCCGTCCACTGGCCGCTGACGGTGGGCCATCTGGTTTCCCTCGGCCGAATTCCGCATCTTTCGCCTTGGCAATCCACCAATGTTGAAGATCAAGCTCTTACTCTGCAAGCAATGAAAAAAACCGATGTTGATCACCTTGCCGCGCGCAGTACGACCACATTATCCGGTGGCGAGCGCGCCCGCGCCATGCTGGCCAGGGCTATCGTTACCGGTGCCGAATTTTTGCTGGCTGATGAGCCTATAGAGGCTCTTGACCCTTACCATCAGATCAAAATTATGACCATATTAAAAGAAATCGCCAACGCAGGGAATGGAGTGCTGCTGGTGCTTCATGACCTCAATTTTGCGCAAAGCTATTGTGATAAGATTGTCCTGCTCAATCAGGGGCATATCATAGCTGCAGGAACGCCTGGCGAGGTTCTCACCGATCAAAACCTGGAAAAAGCTTATAATGTGAAAGCTGCCCGCATCGAAAAAGACGGTAAAAGCTATATCATTCCAACTGAGCTTTTAAATTCTAATTAGCAGGTTTTAATTCAAGATGCCATTTCGTTTCCTGTGGTAAAAACGGCGTTGGATTTCCGTTCGCCCACTCATCATGACCCGCGCCATAATACGGCGATAACGGATGGCCCGATTGCCCGGCAGGAAGGTTCATGATACCATTTTCCTCATAACCCGGACTAACAACAATGCGTTCAGATTGTCCTGACACATTGCCCGCAATATGTGGCATGTTTTCGGTATCCCCCGACTGCGGATCATTTGGCATATTGGTGAGGTTAGCAAGCATCGGCACAGCGCCACTAAGTGGATGTCGAATATCTGCGCGGTTGCGTTCGCCCCACGTGTAATCCGCAAGCGAAACATCGCCGCGAATTACCGCTTGCCAAGCATCAAACGCCTGTTTTTCAAAGAAATACTGCCAGTCGCTATATCCGTCCGGGAGCCAACCATCGGGCATTTCCGTAACCAATTGCCAAAGTGGTCCCTCCCACTGTCTGGTGGCGGCGTCATATTCACACTGCGCGTCATAGCTCACACACGCTGCAGTGGCTGTGGCAAAGAGCGTTTCATAGACTTGATCTCGGAAATCCCTGACAAGCCTAAATCCCACCGAACTTTTATCGGCAAAACCACCCCAATTTTTAACCGCCACTAAATATTGCTCAAAAGCAGGATCGCCAGATGTTTCAAGAACGCTAACCAAATGTTGCTGCCATCGTGTTAAAAATATCGCTTCATTATCCAGCATTATGTCATAAAGATCGGCCTCAATCACCGGTGCTTCAAGCGCGATTAATCGGTCACGGATTTGTTTTGCACGGGCGCCAAGATCATAACGGCTAAACCCAACTTTTGCGAGATCGTCACCCGATAACACCCGCGCATTCGCAGTCCAAAGACGACCATTACTGGGATTAAGAATTCGGGGATATTCCGCTGAGGAATACCAGCCGTTCCAATCATGCGAGCCATCAGACCAATTATAGATGTTTAGATAATCGCCGTTGGGACGGCGGGGAATTTTCCCAAAAATGGTCCAACCTGCGTTGCCGTCCTTATCGACCAGCATCGCGTTCTGGGCGGGTATTCCCATATTGGCGGCTATATTCATCGCCTCTTCAACGGTTTTCACCTGTTCCATCTTTAACAGAGATGCATTTACGCCGTCCGGCATGTGCGCCACCCAGCGAAACGCGTACTTGCCGTTTTGTCCTTTATCAATCACAGGACCCCAGATCGTTTGTTGAAAACTTAGCGTTTCATTTGGCAGCCCTGTGACCTTGATTTCTTCTTCGATGACATCAAAATCTTTATACCCCTGTGGTGTCAGATACTGATCTTTATTTTGCGGATTTATGCTCAGCTCGATCAAATCAGATGTATCAATATTACTATTTGTAAAGCCCCAGGCAACAGACCCATTGCTGCCGACGACAACTGGCGGTGCGCCCGCCAATGAAACACCCGTAATATCCAGAGAGTTATCTTCTAACTTTAGTCTAACTTTATACCAGATGGATGGTGCGCGTATCGCAAGATGCATATCATTTGAAAGCATCGCCGCACCAGTTTCAGTTAGCTGCCCGCTCACGGCCCAATTGTTGCTGCCGATCATCGGGCTGTTATCGCGGTCAAATGCGACTGCTTTACTGCCATCACTCGGGGCAGTTGGAATTTCCGCTTTGATATAAGACGCTTCATCCTCTTGCATCGGCGCGTCCCATTCGGTGCGATCAGGAAGTAAGAATGCAGCCAATTCAGGTGAAAGTGACTTTCTCAGCACATGATTTTGCCACTCAAATCCACCGTCCGAGCTTTGAAGGGTAAAAAACATGGAATAAATCACAAGGAACGTGTCTTCTTGGGTCCAAGGTTGCGGCTGAGCGCCAAGAAGCCAATATTCAAATGGTTTTGACTTTAGCCGCTCCAAACCGATATTCACACCTTCGACATATTTGCTCAGGACCTTTTTATCATCATCACTGACGTACTCTAAAGCGATGCTTGCTCTGTGGCGAAATTGATGAAGGCGATTATTTTTGTCCGTATCGACAGCTAGAGCGCCAAACAATTCTGACAACTCGCCAGCCGCCATACGGCGCGATAAGTCCATCTGAAAAAAACGTTCCTGCGCATGTACATATCCCGTCGCAAAGGCAAGATCATCTCTATTTTGTCCGCTTATTGTTGCGCCGCCCTGTTGATCACGATCAATTGAAACCGAAGACGTGATGCCCGTCAGGTTAATGTCCCCTTCGATATCCGGGAGGCTGGCTTGAAATCCATAATAGATCACCACCAGAGCCGCAATGGTAATTGTCGACGAGAAAACCGCAATACGCAGGAGCCACTTGATCATATGATATTCCTTTTTTCGTTATAATAATATCAGCAAAAAAAATAGGCCAGACAATTTAATGCCCGGCCTATAGAAAAATATTTGAGTGAGGTTAATTATTCACCCGGATGATAAGAACGCTCCATATTGGTATCCACATCTTCACGGTAATAATGGACATCACGGAAAGTACCTGTGCCGTACATCTCACCCTGATCAAAGAAATGCGGTGAGTTTGGATCACTATTAAGACCACCGGCCATTAGAGCCTTGGCGCGAACCTTGTCACCAAACTCAACGGAGGCAATAAAGCTGTTGCCGCTTGTCACATACCAATTTTTCGTACCCTCATATTGGCGGGTGCCGACGGATGCTAATGCGCCCCAACGGCCCGATCCGAGCTTCACTGGATAGCTTGGTTTGCTGTCATCAAATATCTGGCGAATATTGCCATCATTACGTTGGAAGCGGTTCATATCACCCCAAGCAACTTTCCATGAGCCGAAGTCAGCTTCCATTTGTGCCATCGCCGCTTTAAGCGCTGCGAGATACTGTTCGCCGCTAATCTGTTTTTCAGCATATTCATAGGTGTCGTATGGACCCATACTTCCCCGTGGCGGTTGATATTTGAAAAGTTCATTGCCAAAATGGTGGGCAAGTGACGTTTCAACTGATGTCATGCTTGACATTTTATCCCACGCAACAAGCATATCAACGGCTTCTTTCAAACTCTCATCCGGGTTTGCGTCATAGGCTGCTTTCAGTACGGGCACAAAACGTTGGAAGGACGGAAGAAGACCGCCGTAACCAACTTCGATCAGACTTTCTACTGTGAAATCATTGATCCCCGGATAAACCTGCAAAGCATGCTCACCACGAGGATTTTCAAAATTCACAGACATATAGCTTGGATAGTCTTCTTTTTTCGGGCTATGGTCCGGACCAGCGGCTGAAAATGGCCAGTTGTTTGAGTTATAAAGCCATCCTGAACCCGGGTTCAAAAGATTAATCGCCTCTTCAACAGGGTGCAGCCCCTTCCAATCGGTGTCAGGATTGCTACCATCAACCGGTTTATTAAAGTCATATTCCGTATTGCGGATCGGATGGTAGTTACCATGAAAATAGGCAATATTGCCGTCTTTGTCCGCATAAACGGTGTTGTTTGATGAGTTAGATTTAAGTCTCATCATTTCATAAAACTCATCATAAGATTTCGTTTTGCTACGCACATAAGATTGGTTAAGCGCAGTCAGCGGAATATTCATCAGTTGAACGCTGATCCACTTGTCACCTTCGGCGCGGATCACCGGACCGTGATGGGTGTGATAAACGGTAAAGTCACGGGAAGCCATGCCAGTATCCGTTTTATACTCAATGGTTTCAGTTGAAACGGTTACTTCGCGTTCCTCGTCACCATATTTGTAAAAGAACTTACCATCTTTTTCGATGATAGTTTCTGCATATTCATCAATCACGTCAGCGCGTGAGGATGTATGCATCCAGCCATTATATTCATTGAAGCCCTGATAAATAAAGAATTGACCCCATGTGAGGGCACCGTAAGCGTTGAGGCCTTCTTCACTCACCATGTGTGCTTCTTCGCGGAAGTAATGAGTGGTGTGTGGATTGATATAGAGAAGTGCTTTTCCGTTTACGGTTTTCTCAGGCGCAATCGCCATGCCGTTTGAACCACGCGGTTCCAAGTCAAGATCTCGCGGTGCTTCGGCCATCTTTTGTGTACCGCCATAGAAATTTTCCAAGTTATTTATGGAAATACTTTCAATGTCACCGCCGATACTACCTTCTGAGAAGGAAAGTGCCATCCATGGCTCAAACCGCTTGATCACTTTCGGCTGCGTCCCCGGGTTCTTATAAAGATAGTAGTTAAGGCCGTCTGCGTAAGCGTTCATAAGTTCTTTTAACCATTCAGGTGCTTCTGCGTAAAGGCGCTTCATATCATCACGCTGAATAAACAGACGCATTCTAAGATCACGGAAAATCTGACCTTCACCTTCGGCCTGGGCAAGAAGTCCCATTGCGTTCATATAGTTTACTTCAACCCGGTTAAAGTCATCTTCTGCCTGCGCATACATGACACCGAATACGGCATCCGCATCTGTTTTGCCATATATGTGTGGCACCCCCCAGTTATCACGAATAATCGTGATATTCGCGGCTTGCGCTTCCCAGCGCGCCACCTCATCAGAAACAGTCGCTTCTGATCCAGTATCCGTAGCTTGCTCCGATTGACCACCGTCCTGAGAAGAACAGGCGGAAAGGGCAAACAGCATTAGAATGAGTATTTTTTTCATTGATTTTCCGTCCCTAAAATATATTTGGAATTATGGCAAAAACAATACCCTTCCGCGTGGCCAGTGTAAAGGCTTGATCCACTAAAAAAGGCCTGCACTTACTAGTGCAGGCCTTTTCTAATTTTTACTGATGAGCGTTTAGAAACGTATCCGTGCGCCACCATAAAATGCCCGTGGTTTACCAACGAAATACCGTGGTGTTCCAAATGATACATCGGCACGCTCCGCGTACCGAACATTAGTTATGTTCATCACACGCAAGAATACATCAACATTTTTCATTGCTTCTGCTTCAATACGAAGGTTAAAATAGTTGTGACCCTCATATTTAAACTCGGCAACTGGATCCATCGAATATTCACCCATCCAAATCCACTCAAGGCCTGCTTTCACTTTATCAGCAGGTGCCCAATTAAGCTGCACGCTACCAAAATTACGCGGTGCCGTATCAATATCAAGACCGTTCCAGTTGATATCTCCAGTAAAACGATCAAAATCATACTGATGCTTGGCAAGGCTGCCGTTTAGACGAAGGCTTACATCAATCGGGAAGCGGTATTCAAACATACCTTCAACGCCAACATGTTTTGATTTGCCATTATCAACATTGATGCGATTGTCCTGGAAAATCACATTGTCTTTTTTCATATAGAAGGCTGTAAACTCATAGGAGTAGGTATTGGCATTGCCGCGAATACCGGCTTCAATACTATCCAGTTTCACACTATCAATATCGGCAACAACCTGACCACGCTGAAGTCTGTATAGCTCCGTTGTTTGCGGTGCGCGAAAACCGCGGCTATAGCGAGCAAAAAATCGATTAGTGTCATCGAATTTGTAAAGCATGCCAGCTTCGAAAGAAACATTGTTAAAACTATCTTCACGGTCAGCCGGGCGCGTATAGCGACAGCCATCGGGGTGAGCACAGGCAATACCGTTTTCATCGACCTGACCACTGACCATGCGGTTGTCATAATCATATTTCACATGCTCCGCGCGAACGCCGCCCACCAGATTTAACTGATCCGACACATCAACATCGGCACGAACAAAACCAGCGATTAATTTTGTATCAACTTCATAATCATAGTTCTTGCCAACTGGAAGTCTTGTAACAAGAAACCCCTGCGTAGGTGGATTGTCCTGCGTTTGCTTAAGCTCCCCTTTGGCCATTTCGCCATCAATTCCGGCGATTATTTCAAAATCAGATCCTTCATTAAGGTAGAACGCATTTTGGAAACCGGCGCTTTTCTGTTTGTTTTCCTCAAGCGGTTGACCAGGAAGGAAGTGCATCAAAAATTCCATATCCATAGATCTTAAGTACGGTGAGAATTGCCAGCGTATATTGTCTGAAACATCTTTAGAAACTGTTGACCAGTAACGGAACGATTTTGCCTTACGGTAAGCTTCCGGATTGCCATTGGTTCTAGCAAGCACTGGGTCCTTATAACTATCTAGCTCTTCCAGATAACCTGCTGTTTCCTGATCAAGATTTGTCACAAGAAAATTAGATGAAATTTTCCAGTTTCCGTCGTCATATTCATGACGTATCTGACCCTTTTGCTGATCAAAGCCGCTCTCTTCGATATATCCGCCGTCATGCATAACGCTGCCCGTGACACGAAGACCCGTGTTGCCATCTTTAAATGCACCGGTGGCGTTAAATTTAAGATAACCCCATGATCCCGCTTCCATGCTGGCAGACGATCTGGCGTCACCCACTGGTCTGGACAGGATATTGATGATACCGTGCATGGCGTTGGAGCCATAGAGTACGGAACCAGGTCCGCGAACAACTTCGATACGTCCGGCTTGCTCGGCGAAACTTTCAAAAAGTTCGTTTACGTTACAAAAACCTGCCGCACGCAAGGGAATACCATCCTGCGCCGTTAAAAATGCACCACACGCACCTGCGCCCGTGAAAATAGGTGATCTGATCGCAATTAAACTTTCCTGACCATTATTTCTTGAAATGTTGGCTCCTGCGATACCCTGAAGCGCCTCATTGATATGCGTAGGGCTTAGGAATTCAACTTCCACACCTGATACGGATGCCTGATTTCCGACGACGTCGCTGGCAAGTCTTTCACTTCTCGTTGCAGTGACTGTCACAATTTCTGTTTCACTCGCCTCCTGCGCTGCCCCCATCGAAGGGATAAGTCCAAACACACTTGCGCCCAACAGCACCATATTCTTATAATTCATTTCTAACTCTTTCCAGTTACCCAATTGTGACATTATCCTACGTCACTTTATATTTTCAGGAGCACAGTTCGTGTCTCCGTCCTTAAAATCTCAATTTCTTAAACCATACTCAATTCACTTATTAGAACACAATCAAAGTCTCGCAAACATAAGATCCCTCGAATATGTTATAATGTATCTATCACTCAAAAGCCGCCGATTCCATATATATTTTCAAAAACTGAAACTATTACTCAAAATATTAAAGATTTCAGTTAACAAATTCTAGGATGTCCTTTGATAATAAAGCTAGATGAATCTAAACTGAATATTACTTATGAAGCACTTGCCTTGAAATTTTTGACAGAATTTTACTTATTCAACTTGAACAATAAGCCCAATGATCATATGATTATCGGGATTTTGTCCTAACATGGACAACATACAAATAACCAATCAAATTTCACAATATTCATATGGGAGTAAATAATGAAATTTAGCTTAAAGAAGTCTGCTTTAGCACTTGGGGTGCTTGCCGCTGGCATTGCATCTTCGGGGGCACAGGCAGACGAGCCTGGCACCGCAAATGGTGAATGGCACCAATACACTGGGGATATAAAAGGTTCTCGCTATTCCCCCCTTGATCAGATCAATGCGGATAACTTTGAAGATCTAGAACTCGTCTGGTCGTTCTCAACAAAAAATCTTGGTACACGCGGCGAATATAAACTGGAAGTCACACCTATCATGGTTGACGGCGTCCTTTACGCCACTGCTGGCACGCGCCGTACGGCCATTGCCCTTGACGGTCAAACGGGTGAGCTTATGTGGCTGCACAGTATGCGCGAAGGTCTTCGTGGCGGCATGGCCCCACGTCAGCTTTCTGGCCGCGGCCTTTCTTACTGGTCCGACGGCGAAGGCGATGACCGTATTTTCTACGTGACAACGGGCTACCGCCTGATTGCGTTAAACGCCCATACCGGAATACCTATCGAAAGCTTTGGTACTGATGGGAATGGCATCCTTGATCTTAAAGTGGGTGCCGTTCAGGGCAACGAAGTACAGATCGATCTGGTCACAGGTGAAATTGGTCTTCATGCGACGCCCACCGTCACTGGTGATCTGGTAATTGTTGGTTCAGCCATGAAAGAAGGCATGACCATTGATAATTACAACAATACCAAAGGCCTTGTTCGTGCATTTGATGTTCGCACTGGAAAACTCGTGTGGCAGTTTGACCCCATTCCACGTCCTGGTCAATTCGGTAACGATACATGGCTTGATAATTCATGGGAAAGAAACGGCAACACTGGCGTTTGGACACAAATCACCGTTGATGAGAAGAACGAGCTTGTTTTCCTCGCTGTTGAAAGTCCATCATCTGATTTCTACGGTGGCCACCGCCCTGGCAACAACCTGTTTGGTGAAAGCCTGGTTGCTGTTGATCTGAATACCGGTGAATATAGATGGCATTTCCAAGTGGTCCATCATCCAATTTGGGATCACGACCTGTCATCAGCACCGCTGATTATGGATGTGACCATTGACGGTGTCGAGCGCGAAATCATCGCTCTACCAACCAAGCAGTCATACATCTATGCCTTCGATCGTCTTACTGGTGAGCCGATATGGCCAATTCCAGAAGTCGAAGTTCCAATTGGTAATATCCCTGGCGAATGGTACTCGCCAACTCAACCAATGCCACCTGAGCGTCTGCATTATGGTCGTGGCAAGCTAAAATTGCCTGATGATCTGATCGACTTTACACCCGAACTGCGTCAAGCTGCGCTTGATAAAATGCATCTTTGGAACTGGGACAATGGCGGCATGTATACCCCGCCACTTCTCGGCGATGTAAACGGTGTTCTTGGTGCCATTAATATTGGTGCAACAAACGGTGGTACAAACTGGCCTGGCGCTTCGTTCGATCCCGAAACAGGTATCGTTTACGCCCCGGCCGGTCAAACATTTATCGCCAACCTTTCAATGGCCCCTCCGCCAGAAGGTTATTCAAATGTGGATTATATTGCCGGCCGCGTAGGTCAGCCGTTCCGCATGAGAAACGCCGCTGGGACTGGCCAAAACCCTGATGCGCCGAAAGAAGTGAACTATCCTGTTTATGATGGTCCACCGGTTGTGGTGCCGAGCCTAAATGTGGAAGGCCTCTCAATCCTGAAACCACCTTATAGTGTGCTTTCTGCGATCGACATGAACGCAGGTCAAGTGCTTTGGAAAGTACCGCTCGGCGTAACACCGGATAATGTGCGCAACCATCCAAAACTACAAGGTTTGGATATTCCAAATACTGGCCAACCATCAACTGTTGGTGTCGTTGTCACCAAAACACTTGTGATTGTCGGAGATTTTCGTGTGACAAACCCTGGTGACCGTGAGCGCGGTGCTATGCTTCGTGCCTATGATAAGGTGACAGGTGAGAATGTTGGCGAAGTCTGGATGCCAGCCGGTCAGTCCGGCTCACCCATGACATACATGATTGATGGCAAGCAGTATATCTGCGTTTCCGTCAGCGGTGGCGCTTACCCTGGTGAGTTCAGAGTTTACGCTCTGCCTGACGATTAATAATGATGTCATGGGGGTCACACTTGTGATCCCCATGAAGTCCAATCAATAAAATTGTGTATTGAGTGTCTCAAAAATAGAATCACCTAATTCTTAGAAATTTTCAAACCTCCTCTGAACTGTTGTTTAGAGGAGGTTTTTCTGTTTTTATGAGTAAAACCGATAAAAACGCCTTAATTCTGCCAAAAATTTCATAAAACCTTGACTTTTTGTTACAACATAACAATTATGGCTTCGCACAAAATATAAAACGGGAGAAGAAAATGAAATTTAATTTAAAGAAGTCTGTTTTGACGCTCGGGATGCTGGCCGCTGGCCTTGCCGCATCAGGCGTTCAAGCGGACGAGCCGGGTACGGCAAATGGTGAATGGCATCATTACACCGGGGACATCAAGGGATCCCGTTATTCCCCCCTCGACCAGGTCAATGCTGACAATTTCGAAGATCTTGAGCTTGTTTGGTCATTTTCAACAAAAAATCTTGGAACACGTAGCGAATATAAGCTGGAAGTCACACCGATCATGGTGGACGGTGTTCTTTACGCCACAGCTGGTACTCGACGCACGGCGATCGCCCTTGACGGTCAAACCGGTGAGCTTAAATGGATGCACAGTATGCGCGAAGGTCTTCGTGGCGGCATGGCCCCACGTCAGCTATCTGGCCGTGGCCTTTCTTACTGGACAGATGGTAAAGGCGATGACCGTGTTTATTATGTGACTACAGGTTACCGCCTGATCGCCCTAGACGCTCACACAGGTATTCCAATCAATTCTTTCGGAACAGATGGTAACGGCATTCTAGATCTCAAAATCGGTGCAGTTCAAGGCAACGAAGTACAGATCGATCTCGTAACAGGTGAAATTGGTCTTCATGCAACACCAACCGTGGTCGGCGATATGATCATCATTGGTTCTGCTATGAAAGAAGGCATGACCATTGATAACTATAACAACACCAAAGGCCTCATCCGCGCATTTGATATTCGCACTGGTGAAAAAATCTGGCAGTTCGACCCGATTCCACGACCTGGCCAATTTGGTAACGACACGTGGCTTGATAATTCATGGGAAAGAAACGGCAACGCAGGCGTGTGGACACAGATCACCGTTGATGAGAAAAACGAGCTTGTTTTCCTTTCTGTAGAGAGCCCGTCATCCGATTTTTACGGTGGACATCGTCCTGGCGACAACCTGTTTGGCGAAAGCATCGTTGCGGTTGATCTCAACACAGGTGAATATAAATGGCATTTCCAAGTGGTTCACCACGCGATTTGGGATCATGACCTGTCATCTGCACCGCTTGTAATGGATGTTGAAATTGATGGTAAGATGCGTGAAATCCTCGCTCTTCCAACGAAGCAGGCCTTTATGTATGTCTTTGACCGTGTCACGGGTGAGCCGATCTGGCCAATTCCAGAGGTTCCTGTCCCGCAAGGTAACGTGCCGGGCGAATGGTATTCACCAACTCAACCACGTCCATCTGAAAAACTTCTTTACGGTAATCCTGAACTGGATTATCCAGATGATCTGATCGACTTTACCCCTGAAATCCGTGAGATAGCCATCAAAAACCTTGAGCGCTGGGTCTGGAAAGACGGCACACTTTACAACCCACCAATCGTTGGTGATGTAAATGGTATGCTTGGCGCTATCAACCTTGGTAATGCTGGCGGCGGCACAAACTGGCCGGGCGGTGCGTTCGATCCTGAAACAGGTATCGTATATGCATCCGCAACCACTGGCGCGATTGGCGGTATTTCACTTGCTCCACCACCAGAAGGTTATTCAAATGTGAATTATATGGCCGGCCGTATTGGCCAACCGTTCCGCATGAGAAACGCTGCTGGTACCGGGCAAAACCCTGACGCACCGAAAGAAGTAAACTATCCTGTTTATGATGGCCCACCAGTTGTGGTGCCAAGCCTAAACGTGAAAGGTCTTTCGATCCTTAAGCCGCCATACGGCGTGATTGCGGCGATCGATATGAATGCTGGTGAAGTTCTTTGGCGTGTTGCTCACGGTGAAACTCCGGACAATGTACGTAACCATCCTGACCTTCAAGGCACGGATATTCCACGCACAGGTCAGCGCGGCAGCGTCGGTTCAGTGGTAACCAAAACTCTGCTCATTCTTGGTGATCCTCGGGTTACAAACCCAGGTGACCGCGAGCGCGGTGCAATGCTTCGCGCCTACGACAAGATGACTGGTGAAAATGTTGGCGAGCTTTGGATGCCTGCGGGTCAATCCGGTTCACCAATGACATACATGATTGATGGCAAGCAGTATATCTGCGTTTCCGTCAGTGGTGGTGCTTATGCTGGTGAGTTTAGAGTGTACGCTCTACCTGACGATTAATAAAATATTGATCAGGGAGATTAAAGTATAAAGATCTCCCTGATTGTTTTCATATTCAGTTTGGATTAATGTCAGAGATATATAATCGAAACCGAAACAAGTAGAACCAAAATATCCAAAAATTGACCTGATTGTCATGCAGGATAAGACTTTAATAGTAAAACGAGATAGAAATGAAGCTAATATATAAAGTATTGATGATTACATCCGCCACTCTATTCGGCGCATCCTTCGCTAACGCCCAAGCGGTAAAAAACGTGTGGGACGGTGCTTATACCGAGGCACAAGCGGTGAGCGGCGAAAGATTGTACCAAGAACATTGTGGAGCATGTCACGGCTCGCAAATGCAAGGCATTGAGGAAGCACCTACGCTCAGACAAGGTGCCTTTATTTATAATTGGGACGGCATGGGTGTTGATATCCTGTTTCAACGCATTCGCGAAACAATGCCGTTAGATGACCCAAGAGGCGTATCTCGTGCCATTAAAGCGGATATCCTTGCATACATCATGTCACAGAATAACTTCCCTGCTGGCAAGGTGAAGCTTCCTTATCAAAATTCTAGACTAAAAAGAATAAAATGGAACGCTCAAAAGCCCGCTGAATAAAAGATAATCTTGTTCAATACCAACTTGCGAAAAAGCCTTAAAGGTCATATGATCTTTGAGGCTTTTTATTACACAAAAAATAAACATAAAATGGGAGATCATTAAAGTGATTAACTTGAAGAATACTGCTTTGGCACTTGGGATGCTGGCCACCGGCCTTGTTGCATCCGGTGCCAATTCACAAGAGCCAGGCACGGCAAATGGTGAGTGGCACCACTACACCGGAGATGTCAAAGGATCCCGTTATTCTCCACTTGATCAAGTCAATGCGGACAATTTCGAAGATCTGGAACTCGTCTGGTCTTTTGCGACAAAGAACCTTGGCTCTCGCAGCGAATATAAGTTGGAAGTCACGCCGATCATGGTGGACGGCGTTCTTTACGCCACAGCCGGTACCCGCCGTACGGCAATCGCTCTTGATGGTGAAACTGGGGAGCTTAAATGGCTTCACAGTATGCGTGAAGGTCTGCGTGCAGGTCTTGCACCACGTCAGTTGTCTGGCCGCGGCCTTTCTTACTGGTCTGACGGCGACGGTGATGATCGTGTCCTCTATGTGACAACTGGTTATAAATTGGTCGCCCTTAATGCCCATACAGGCATTCCTATCGAAAGCTTCGGTACTGATGGCAACGGTATTCTTGATCTTAAAATTGGTGCCGTTCAGGGTAACGAGGTGCAGATCGATCTGGTAACGGGTGAAATTGGTCTTCATGCGACCCCAACTGTCGCAGGTGATTTGGTTATTGTTGGTTCAGCCATGAAAGAAGGTATGACCATTGATAATTACAACAACACCAAAGGTCTTGTTCGTGCATTTGATGTTCGCACTGGAAAACTCGTGTGGCAGTTTGACCCCATTCCACGTCCAGGACAATTTGGCAATGATACATGGCTTGATAATTCATGGGAAAGAAATGGTAACACTGGCGTTTGGACACAAATCACCGTTGATGAGAAAAACGAGCTTGTATTTCTTGCTATAGAAAGTCCGGCTTCCGACTTCTACGGGGGTCACCGTCCTGGCAACAACCTGTTTGGTGAAAGCCTTGTTGCTGTTGATCTGAACACGGGTGAGTATAAATGGCATTTCCAAGTGGTCCATCATCCGATTTGGGATCATGACCTGTCGTCAGCACCACTTGTCATGGATGTGACCGTTGATGGACGTGAACGTGAAATTATCGCACTACCAACCAAACAGTCGTTCATTTACGCCTTTGACCGTGTTACTGGGGAGCCGATCTGGGATATTCCAGAGGTCGAAGTTCCTATTGGTAATGTGCCCGGTGAGTGGTACTCGCCAACACAACCAAAAGCGCCAATGGATCTTATGTACGGCCGTGGTCAACTGAACCTACCGGACGACCTAATCGACTTTACTCCAGAATTGCGTCAAGCCGCCCTTGATAAGATGGACCGTTGGGATTGGAGCAATGGTGCTATGTATAACCCGCCACTTCTTGGTGATGTAAACGGCGTACTTGGCGCCATCAACATCGGCGCAACAACGGGCGGTACAAACTGGCCAGGAGCATCATTTGATCCTGAAACTGGTATTGTGTATGCACCGGCATCGCAAGCATACCTTGATAACTTGTCGCTGGCACCTCCACCAAAAGGGTATTCAAATGTGGACTATATCGCCGGCAGGAAAGGTCAGCCGTTTCGCATGATGTATGCGTCTGGTACTGGCCAAAACCCCGACGCCCCAAAAGTGGAAAGCGAATTTGAAGACCGCAGTGCGGCACCAGTGGAAATTCCCGGGTTGCGTGTTGAAGGCCTTTCAATTCTTAAACCACCGTACGGTGTTCTTTCTGCGATTGATATGAACGCGGGTAAGGTGCTTTGGAAAGTACCGCACGGTGAAACACCCGATAACGTACGCAACCATCCAAAACTTCAAGGATTGGACATTCCGCGTACTGGTCAACCAGCCAACGTAGGTGTTGTTGTCACCAAAACACTTGTGATTGTTGGTGATCAACGAGTAACAAACCCAGGCGACCGTGAGCGTGGTGCTATGCTTCGTGCATATGATAAAATGACCGGTGAGCAGGTCGGTGAGATTTGGATGCCTGCGGGTCAATCCGGTTCACCAATGACATATGCCATTAACGGTAAACAATATATCATGGTTTCCGTCAGTGGTGGCGCTCATCCCGGCGAATTTAGAGCCTATGCACTTCCTGACGATTAATACTGTATCAATGGCGATCGACACCTGATCGCCATTGATTTTAGAATTGCTTTAAAGCCTCAAAGACCTTATGGTTTTTGAGGCTTTTTTGTTGGGATTAACTCAGCATACATTATCCGTCAAAAAATAAAAAATAAGGATGAAAAGCATGCTGCTTAATATTCAAAACACTCTTGCTCTCTTAGCGTTCTTCACCGTCTCAATTCTCAGCTCATTTGCACACGCCGATGCCCCGGATACTACAAGTGGCGAGTGGCCACATTATGCTGGCGACATCAAAGGTTCCCGCTATTCGCCGCTTGATCAGATCAACGCGGATAATTTCGAAGATCTTGAACTTGTGTGGTCATTTTCAACAAAGAATCTTGGCTCACGCCCAGAATATAAGCTTGAAGTGACACCGCTAATGGTCGATGGCGTCATTTATGCAACAGGTGGTACACGGCGCACTGCCTTCGCCCTTGACGGGGAAACCGGAGAACTTAAGTGGCTTCACAGTATGAACGAAGGTTTACGAGGCGGCATGGCCCCGCGCCAACTTTCTGGTCGCGGTCTTTCTTACTGGTCCGATGGCAACGGTGATGATCGTATTTTTTATGTTACAACTGGCTATATGCTGGTGTCTCTTGACGCTCATACGGGTGTTCCCATCAGTTCATTCGGCAACAAAGGCAGCGGTATTGTTGATCTGAAACTTGGCGCTGTTCAAGGCAATGAGGTTCAGATTGATCTGGTTACTGGTGAAATTGGCCTTCATGCGACCCCAACCGTGGTAGGCGATCTGGTCATCATTGGTAACGCCATGAAAGAAGGCCTTACCATTGATAACTACAACAACACCAAAGGTCTTGTTCGCGCCTTCAACACTCGAACTGGTGAAAAAGTCTGGCAATTTGATCCCATCCCGCGCCCAGGGCAATTTGGCAATGATACATGGCTTGATAATTCATGGGAACGAAACGGAAGTAACGGCGTCTGGACGCAAATCACCGCCGATGAAAAAAATGAACTTGTTTATCTTTCCGTAGAAAGCCCGTCCTCAGATTATTATGGCGGTCACCGCCCGGGCGACAACCTGTTTGCGGAAAGTATTGTCGCCGTTGATCTGAACACCGGTGAATATAAATGGCATTTCCAAATAGTTCATCATCCAATCTGGGGACATGACCTTTCGGCTGCACCAATGATTATGGATGTTGAAATTGATGGCCGGATGCGTGAAATACTTGCAGTACCGACCAAGCAAGCGTGGCTGTTTGTATTTGACCGCGTTACTGGTGAGCCGATCTGGCCTATCGAAGAAGTGCCGGTGCCGGCGGGGAATGTACCCGGTGAATGGTATTCGCCGACCCAGCCGCGGGTGATGGAAAAGCTCAACTATGGCCGTTCCGAGATGCACGTGCCTGACGATCTGATTGATTTTACCCCTGAAATGCGCGAACAAGCCCTGAAAAATCTTGAACGTTGGGAATGGGAAAATGCAACTATTTATAATCCACCGATCCTCGGCGATGTAAATGGAAAGCTTGGCGCCATTGCCCTTGGGAATTCTGGCGGTGGCACCAATTGGGCTGGCGGTGCTTTTGATCCAGAAACCAACATTTTATATGCACCGGCTAATGTATCTGCAATTGGCGGCATTTCACTTGCCCCACCTCCGGAAGGGTATTCTAATGTGAACTATCTTCAGGGCCGTAGTGGTCAACCTTTCAAAATGGCATTGGCAGGGGGCACGGGACAGAACCCTGGTTCACCGAAGGAAGTGAGTTATCCAGTCTATGACGGTCCTCCGGTTCGGGTTCCTTCACTAAACGTGGACGGTTTATCCATTTTAAAGCCGCCTTATGGCATCATTGCAGCTTTCGATATGTCGAAGGGTGAAATTCTCTGGCGCATTGCCCACGGGGAAACACCCGACAATGTTCGCAATCATCCAAAACTACAGGGAATGGACATTCCCCGCACTGGTCAGCGCGGCAGCGTCGGTATGATGGTAACAAAAACACTCGCCATAGCCGGTGATATGCTGGTGACAAACCCAGGTGACCGTGAACGCGGTGCCATGCTCCGCGCTTATGATAAATCGAGCGGCGAACAAGTGGGCGAAGTTTGGATGCCGTCACGTCAGTCCGGCTCGCCGATGACTTACAGTATCAATGGGAAACAATATATCATCGTTGCCGTTAGCGGCGGGTCGTACCCCGGAGAAATAAGAGCCTATGCGCTCCCTGATGATTAATACGCTTACCCACTTCAAGCAAAAACCCCCGGTAAATTTTTACCGAGGGTTTTTTAATGTCTGGATGTCAGCTTAAATTATTTTGTGCCGGCAGGCCATAACGCGCCTTGATCTTTCGCAGGAACATCTTTTAGCCCTTGATAGACAAACTTCTGAATACGCTTACCTTCGTAAGTTTCAGTGGTATAGATGTTACCTTTTGAATCGGTTGCGATACTATGTGGCGCAAACCAAAGACCAGGCTGACGACCACCGCCACCAAACATTGTCACCATTTCTAGGTTTTCACGAAGAAGAATGTAAACACGTTGGTTTTGACCATCGGCCAGATAGACATATTTCTGCTCAGGGTCTTTTGAGAAATCAAGATCCCATGTTGAACCCTGTGACATCGTTTCTGGCATAATCAGCTTTTCATACATAAATGTACCATCTTGTTTAAAGACCTGAATACGGTCACTAGAGCGGTCACAAACGTAGAGAAGTCCGTCATTGGATGGTTCCGCGCAATGCACCGGACCCGTAAATTGGGTATGCGGTGGTGTGGTTGGATCGTGACGATATCTTTCAGTTGGGTCTTCTGGCTTGTTACCATAAGCACCCCAATAGCGTTTAAATTCACCCGAGGTCGCATCAAGAACGGCAATGCGGCGATTACCATACCCGTCAGATACAAACGCTTCATTGGTTTCTGCAACCACGGTAACTTCCGCAACACGTGAGAAACGTGTTGTGTCATTACTATCCGGCTCGACAATGCCCGGTGTACCAAGTTGCTCCAGGAATGTGCCGTCACGGGTAAATTTCAATATATGACTATCCCCGGCGCCATTACCACCGATCCAGATGTTGCCATGATGATCAATTTCTATGCCGTGGTTTGATGATGGCCATGTGTACGGTGCGCCTTCAACTGGTCCGCCCCAAGCATTGACGACATTTCCGTCAGGATCAAATTCGATAATAGGTGGTGCCGGTGTACAGCAAATAGACACGCCTGTTTGAAGGCCGATCTCTGTTCTTGGTCCAAATATACCTTCGCCACTGGCACGGTGAACGATAAAGATATGGTCACGTTCGTCGATGGCGACACCGATCACATTACCCAAAATCCATTCGTTTCCTAGTGGTTTCGGCCAAAATGGATCAACTTCGAATGACGGCGCCTGTGTTGCTTGTGCAGTCGCTTCATCCCCGGGGCTACAGGATTGTAGTCCAAGACTTAAGCCGACAAGAGAAACAGCAAGCGCAGCTCCCATCAATATTTTGTTTTTTTTCATGATTATCTGTTCCCTCGATTATTTATTTAATATTTAGCTAAGTATAATAATTTATACGCCCCCAGGCTAAACAGAAGATAGTCCCAGAAAACTGTACATTATATCAGTATTGGGTTCAAGAATTGAATCGTACCGCCAGATTTTGCTTATAGACATTTTTAATGTGGACTTGCATCAATGAAAAACCCCCGGCAAATATTCGCCGGGGGTTTCAAAATGTCTAAAAAATTAATTGCTTGCGACTTAACCTAGTTAAGCTCACCTGCTGGCCATAGTACGCCTTGATCCTTGTTAGGAATATCTTTAACGCCTTGATAGATAAATTTCTGAATACGCTTACCTTCGTAAGTTTCAGTGGTATAGATATTACCTTTTGAATCGGTTGCGATGCTATGTGGCGCAAACCAAAGACCCGGTTGACGACCACCGCCACCAAACATTGTTAGTACTTCTAATGTTTCACGAAGAAGAATGTGAACACGTTGGTTTTGACCATCGGCCAGATAGATATATTTTTGATCAGCATCCGTTGAGAAACTAATATCCCAAGTCGAGCCTTGAGACAGTGTTTCCGGCATAACCAGCTTTTCAAATATAAATGTACCGTCTTGTTTAAAGACCTGAATACGGTCACTGGTACGGTCACAAACATAAAGAAGACCATCATTGGATGGCTGTGCACAATGCACCGGACCCGTAAATTGGGTATGCGGTGGTGTGGTTGGATCGTGACGATATCTTTCAGTAGCGTCTTCTGGCTTATTGCCATAAGCACCCCAGTAACGTTTAAACTCACCCGAGGTCGCATCTAGAACCGCGATACGCTTGTTACCGTAACCGTCAGCTACGAATGCTTCGTTGCTCTCTGCTACTACTGATACTTCAGCGACACGAGAGAAACGTGTTGTGTCATTGCTGTCTGGCTCAGCAATACCGGCTGTACCAAGTTGTTCAATGAATTTGCCGTCACGGGTAAATTTAAGAATATGACTGTCGCCACGTCCATTACCACCAATCCAGATGTTGCCGTGATGGTCAATTTCGATACCATGGTTTGATTCTGGCCACGTATATTCACCAGTATCCGTTGGGCCACCCCATGCGTTGACAAAATTTCCGTCCGCATCAAATTCTACAATTGGTGGTGCTGGTGTACAGCAGATTGAAAAGCCTTCCCGAAGCCCAAGTTCAGCAAACGGCTTGAAGATACCCTCACCCCATGCGCGGTGAACGATAAAAATGTGGTCACGTTCGTCGATTTCAACACCAATTACATTCCCTAATATCCAACCATTTGGTAGTGGTTGCGGCCAAAATGGATCAACTTCAAATGATGGTGCTTGTGGCGCTTGCGCTGTCGCTTCGCCGCCCGTACCAATAAATTGTTGTCCAAGGCTCAAACCGACAAGAGAAACAGCAAGCGCAGCCCCCATCAAAACCTTATTTTTTAATTTCATGATTAATTTCCATATTTCGTTTTTAGTTATTCAGCTCAGCGTAACGCTTTAACGCCCTCCCATGCCGTGAGCAAATGATACAGTATATCATTTCTACGTTCAAGCATTGAATCTATCGATAATCTTTTAAAATTTGACTCTTCGCCTACGTTTTTTTATGAAGAACGGCATAAATCATAAATCTCGATCAGATATCAGAGAAATAGGGAAATAGGGAAATAATGACCAAATTTAAATTTATCCACTCAGTAATCATTGTGCGTGTTCTCATTGCAGTAATAATGATGACGTCGACAATGACATCGCTCGTGAAAGCCCATGATATTCCCGCTTCGGTGACCGTCCACATGTACGTTAAACCTGAAGGTGATACCCTTAAGTTATTGCTCCGCGTGCCTCTAGAAAGTATGAGCGAGCTTGTTTATCCGACGTTTGGCCCCGGCTATCTGGATTTTGAAAAATCTGAATCCGTCCTGCTTGATGCCGCGCATATTTATCTTACTGAAGAACTACAGGTTTTTGAAGAAGGTGTGCTTATCGAAGATAAAATGATTACCGCACTCCGCGCTACCACGCCGCAAGATAGATCAATCCAAGATTGGGATTTGGCCATCGAGAATATCAAGCGTCCCGCCCTGACGAATGAAGAAAAGATTTATTATAAACAGGTGGTTGTGGATGTCCTTTATGAATTTCCGATAAAATCTGATCAATCAAGGTTTTCTATTCAGCCAACACTGAACAAACTCGCGAGCATCACAAATACCGTGCTTCGTTTTATACCCGCAGGTACTGGTGAGCGGGTCTTTAATTATATGGGAAATCCCGGTGTTGTAGAACTTGACCCTAGTCTTCTTCACGCACTTTATGAATTTATGGAACTTGGTTTCTTTCATATACTCGAAGGGATAGATCATATCTTATTTCTTCTTTGTTTGGTGATACCATTGCGCAGCTTTAGGGGATTAATTCCCGTGATAACCTCATTTACGGTTGCCCATTCGATAACCCTCATATCAACGGCCTTCGGGCTGGCGCCCCAAGCTCTGTGGTTCGCACCTTTGATTGAAACACTTATTGCGCTTTCGATTGTTTATATGGCATTTGAAAACATTGTTGGTGCCAAACTTGAAAGAAGATGGATTGTTGCATTCGCCTTCGGTCTGGTTCACGGCTTCGGTTTCTCATTCCTGCTTTCTGACAGCATGCAGTTTGCCGGTCAGCATCTGTTTACCTCACTGCTTTCCTTCAACCTTGGGGTTGAGCTTGGTCAGCTATTTATCCTGATTTGCGTACTGCCGGTGCTTAATCTTCTGTTTAAATATGTGGTCCAGGAAAAAGCTGGCACTATTTTGCTGTCTGCTCTTGTCGCCCATAGTGGCTGGCACTGGATGACTGAACGCAATGATCGCCTTGGCGAATATTTCTTCGTCATGCCGGAAATAGACGGTGCTTTTTATGCAGAACTCATGAGGTGGGGGGTCCTTTTGATCATCATCTTCATAGCATCTTGGCTCATGTATGAACTGACCAAATATATCAAAAAGAGAACCGGATAAAAAAAGGCCCCTGTAACAGGGGCCTTTTTAATTTATAGACGATTAGTTTCTAGGTTGCGGTGGATTTGCGAAATATCCTTTGGGTACATATTTACGCATTCTCTTTTGCAGCACTTCGGCGCCGTAAACATTACCAGCTTCATCGGCGGTCACGCCTTCAGCAACACTCGTGTAACGTGGCTCCATCCCATTGTTAGGATCAGGAATAAAGGCGGTAACCCAACCGGTTTTTGAGCTACCTATACGGATACCGCGTTCCCAACCTGGATTTCGTTGCCAACCTGAATTTGATTCGCTGTCTGCGGAGTACATAATATCATTCTTGTCGATATAAAGACCGCTGGGGCGACCAAACTGTGTCCAGTAATCCAAATGCTTTCCGTCTTGATCAAATATTTGTACACGGCTGTTATGACGATCGCCTACAAAAATTTTACCTTCGGAATTAATTGCAATGGCATGTGGCTCGCGGAACTGACCTCGTTCGGACCCCGTTTCGCCAAATTCCATAAGATATTCGCCTTTACTGTTATATTTCACTATCCGGTTATTGCCGCCAGCACCATGACCATCAGCAACAAAAATATCCCCGTTCTGCGCCACCGCAACATCATTTGGCTGGTTAAAGATATATTTATCCTGTCCAGCAACACCGGCAGTCCCCAAAGACATTAGAAGCTCGCCGTCCGGGCTAAACTTATGAACCTGATGGCCTTTTCCACGCGCTTCGTCGCCGCGCGCGTCAGCAAGCCAGAGATTTCCGTCAGGATCCACATGCATTCCATGAGGCCAGACAATCATATTTTTGCCGAAACTTTTTAAGATATTCCCGTCCACGTCCACGAGCATAATCGGGTCAATTTCCGGCGTATCAAGGCAGTTCGTATTGCCGCCGCAGCGTTCTGCAACCCAAATATTGCCGTTACCCGCATAATAAACAGTACTTGTTGACCCCCACTCGCGTCCATCCGGCAGTTCGATCCATTCTCCCTTTATCGCTTCGTATGGATTAATGACTTGCGCATTCGAGACGCTTGAAAGCGCCGCAACACAGGCGGTCGTCGCCAGCAAAGTTTTGGCTATTGTTTTTAGTTTCATGATGTGTCCTCCGTTAATTGATTGTTTTTTATGAAGGACATTGGACAATAAATTGCACGTTTTGTAAAGCCGAACTTGGAAGTTTCACAACACAGGCATATGTCCGGTCTTAACATAGATCAGCGCGCCATCATCTTTGGTAAAGGGGTGATGTTTGCTCAGGTGCGGACTTCTGATCCAGGTGCCTTTTGGATAGCTGCCGTGCTCATCATAAAAAGTTCCCTCAAGCACCAATATTTCCTCGCCGCCCCAATGCTGATGTGGTTTAAAGACGGTATTTGGTGCCCATTTAACCAGCGCAACATGTTCCGTGTCATATTCATGAAGCGGCATGACCGAAAGCCCTGGAACCAGGCCGGAATACCAGTCTGCTTCTTTTGTCTTCACATGAAATTGCTTTTGATCCTTTGCGTCAAACTGACATAATTTGACAAATATGGTCGCACCTTCTTTTCCGATATGCGGTGTATGGTGAGTGCCAACTGGATTGCGAACATAGGTGCCGGCGGGGTAGTCCTCATGTTCATCAGAAAAAACACCTTTAAGGACAAGAAATTCTTCGCCGCCGCCATGATCATGCGCTGAAAATTCACTGTTAGGCGCGAAACGAACTATGGTTGTGGCCCGCGCCACCTCATCACCGACCCTATCAAGCATCATTCGTTCGACACCTGCCATGGGTGATGGCACCCATTTATAGTCTTCCGGCTTCATAACCGCGACCTGGTCAAAATCAGCATTTAACTTTATCATCAGACACTACCCTCTTTTTCAATCACCAATATTCTTGCCTCGCCTTTAGGATGGGCGACATGTTCAGTACCGATGTCGGCGTAGAAAATGTCACCTACAGCGAGAATTTCAGACTTTTCAATACCGTCCTCACGGTAAAACATTTGTACTTGGCCATCCAAGACTACAAATACTTCCTCACCATCATTAATGTGCCAAATATACGGTTGATCGGCCCAATGAAGACGCGTGGTAATTCCGTCCATATTGGCAATATCTTTGGCACCCCACGCTTTCTTCGCAGTATAATTTTTTGATTTGATTATTTCCATTGAATCTTACCCATAAAAAAGCCCTCATATTTTCCAATATGAGGGCTTCGTCGAAAATGTCTAGTTTAAATTGTCCAGATTAGTTTCTGCGGCGTGGCTCACCCCGATATGTTTTTGGGACATACTTACGCATTCTCATCTGCCGCACTTCGGCACCGTAAACATTACCAGCCTCATCAGCGGTGACGCCCTCGGCGACGCTGGTACCTGGCATATATCCTTGATTGGGGTCAGGAATAAATCCTGTCACCCAACCAGTACGTGAATCCCCAATTCGAATACCCCGTTCCCAACCGGGGTTACGGCGAAAACCAGTGTTGGATTCACTATCAGCAGAATACAGAATATCGTTGCCATCAATATAAAGCCCACTTGGACGACCAAATTGTGTCCATGTATCAATATGTTTTCCGTCTAAATCAAATATCTGAACGCGACTGTTTGCACGGTCACCGACAAATAATTTACCTTCGGAATTAATTGCAAGGGCATGAGGTACACGGAACTCACCGGCCTCGGCGCCAGTGCCGCCCCATTCCATTAGATATTCACCCTTGCTGTTATATTTGACAATCCGGTTGTTACCGTTTGCAGAATGGCCATCGCCAACAAAAATGTCACCGTTTGTTGCCACCGCAACATCATTTGGTTGGTCGAAAGTATAGTCGCCTTTTCCAGCAACACCGGCTTGACCGATAGACATCAACAACTCTCCGTCCGGGCTAAATTTATGGACCTGATGACCCTTGCCACGCGCTTCATCACCACGCGCATCAGCGATCCACAGATTGCCATCGGGCGCCAGATGGATGCCGTGAGGCCAGACAATTAAGTTCTTACCAAAGCTTTTAAGGATGTTGCCATCAACATCGACCAGCATAATCGGGTCGATCTCTGGCGTGTCAAGGCAATTTGTGTTGCCGCCGCAGCGTTCCGCAACCCAAATGTTGCCATTTCCAGCATAATATACGGTGCTGGTCGAGCCCCATGTGCGGCCATCAGGAAGTTCAATCCATTCACCCTGGATAGGCTCATATGGATTGTCCTGTGCCATGGCAGTTGTGGAAAAAGCAGTGGTCACCGCTCCCGCTACAAACAAAACTTTTGCAATGTTTTTATTAATCTTCATCTAAGATCTCTCCTCATATTTGAATTTTTTATATTTTTAATAGAGTCCCCACTCTTTTGCCAAGCATTGGACTATATAATGGAGGTTTTGTAAAGGTTAACTTGCAACGATATACTATTCCAGAATGCTTATTGGTCCGGCATTTTGATAAATATTTTGAGGCCCCCGAACGCTTCAGAAGGGGAATATTTTATTTCTGCGCCGTTAAGATCAATAATTTCACGCACGATCGAAAGTCCAAGACCAAATCCTTCCCCCGCTTCATCAAGTCGAATGCCACGATTTTCAATTTGTGCGCATTCTTCGATTGAGATGCCGGGGCCGTCGTCTTCAATGATGAATTCCAGGCCATCTTCATGCTTTACGGTGACAGAAACAACATGGTCTGACCATTTACATGCATTATCAAGAAGATTACCAAAAAGTTCCATCATGTCATGACGGTCTCCAATAAAGGTCGCTTGCGGGTCTATATTCAGATTAAACTGGATATTTTTATCGCGGTATATTTTCTTTAAGGTGGAAATCAGTGGGTCTATTAACTTTGCCAGATCAATTTTTTGGCCGTGCACTGAAGAACCTATAATACGTGCGCGGCGAAGTTCACTATTGAGCTGATGTTTAATCTGTCTCGTCGCGCCTTTAATCTCGTCAGGTTTAGCGGTTCCCGCTTCCCCTGAAACATTCTGTTCAATAAGTGCAAGCGGCGTTTTCAAGGCATGAGCGAGGTTTCCAAGTGCCGTGGTCGATCTTTTAACCCGATTATCAACCATAACCATCAGCTTATTAATTTCCTTTACTAGCGGCAGAACTTCCTCGGGCACTAGTTCATCAAGGAACAATTTTTCTCCCGCACCAATAGTCGAAAGCTCTTCGGTGGTTTTTTGCAGCGGCGCCATGCCACGATTGACGATAAAACGCTGGATAAGCATCAGAAGAACAATGATCCCGCCGTTCAGAATAATCAGCGCGATCGTCAGTGACTGCAGACTAGTGGTGATGGGGGTATAATCCTCAGCCACCGCGATACGAATAATCTGCCCTTCTTTTAAATAGCCCCCTTCGAGAATTAATAATTTCTGCTCTGTAGGGCCTTCTCCTTGAATGAGGAATGTCTCACCCACAGCAACCCTAGACACGTCCATGTTTTGATCCCAAAGCGATCGCGACAAATAAACCTGATGATCCATTTCTATTCGAAAATAATGTCCTGAAAACGGCTGTAAGAAAATTGGATTGAGCGCTTCTTCATTTAAGGTCAGGTTGCCGACATCATCCGGTTTTAAATTCGCAAGAAGAGCATCGGTATCGTGTTGCAATCGCGTTTGAACAAAATCTTCCCCGAAACTGTTGAAGAATATGATATTGACGACGATCAATGAGCTAAAAAATACCAGCGAGATGATAAACACACCAATGTTAAGACGCGATTTCAAACTGCTCATGACTGTTTCCCGAAAATATAGCCTTGCCCGCGTCTCGTTTGGATGAATTCATCACCGAGGATGTTCCGAAGCCTTCTGATATAAACTTCGATGACATTGCTGTCTTTATCGGAAACATCATCATAGATGTGCTCCGTCAGATGAGTTTTAGAGAGAATTTCATTTTGGTGCATCATCATGTATCGCAGCAGTCGAAATTCCGTTCCGGTAAGGGAATGTTCTCTGGCGTCTTTGGTTCTCACAGTTTGCGTTCTTTCATCAAGACGTATGCCAGCAACTTCCATATCCGACCCTACCTTATGATTGCTACGGCGGATCAAAGCATTGATGCGTTCAAGAAGTTCCTCAAAATGAAAGGGTTTCCCCAGATAGTCGTCGGCTCCTGCCTGGAAGCCGTCAACCCGCTCTTGCCAGTCATCGCGCGCGGTCAGGATAAGTACGGCGCGACTATTTCCTGATTTTCGCCAATTCTTAAGGACATCCAATCCTGATATATCAGGAAGGCCTAAGTCAAGAATAATAACATCGTAGGCGATTTCGTTGCCCATAAATTCCGCGTCAACCCCGTTATCCACAAGGTCGACAGCAAATCCCTTGCCCTTAAGGTCTTCAGCAAGTCTTGGTCCCAATTTGAGATCATCTTCGACCAGTAAAAGGCGCACTTCAATCCTCCAGCAAATGTGATGCGTTGTCGCCCGTTTTGCCATCCAGAAAATAAGTCACAACCACCCCATCAGCCTTCAGCACTTCAATCTGATAAATCAACACTCCATCATAATTGAGAAGCTCCACTTCAAGCATACGGTCATCGTGATCTCTATCGATTGTCTCAATGATTTTCTCTAAGCTAAGAACGTCACCGCTTTTTAATATTTCGGTCAGTTCTTCCCTTGATAGGTGAGTAGATTCGTATTGTTGTTCCTGCGCACTCACTGTAGCAACAGAGAAAATGCAGCACAGCGCCGCAAAAATAAAAATTATAAATTTAAAGGCGTTATTTTTCTTCATATGACATTAAATTCCCGGCATCAATCATTGGTCTGATCATATAGTGAATATCACTTCTTGCAAATTGCTTCTTTAAACGGCCAAGGATATTGTGGGCATCTGCCTCGCCTACATGTGTCTGAAACATCACTTTTGCTGATTTACCAGTAACTCGTTCAGAGATAGACATGCCACTTTCGTGTGATCCATGACCATAAAGAGCTATACTGTTAAAGCCATTGATATCATCCTGTTCAAGAAGCCAGTCGATGATAACACCTTCGATAGCTGTCGGGATGATAATTGATAACATACATAGGGTCATGAGCGTACCTCCTGGTAATTATGGCCAAACTTGCGGTAAAGTATCGGCAGCAGGATCAGCGTGAGCAATGTTGAGGTTACAAGGCCGCCAATCACCACAATTGCAAGTGGCCTTTGGATTTCAGAACCTGGACCTGTTGCAAACAGCAATGGCACAAGCCCAAACGCGGCAATGCTTGCCGTCATCAGTACAGGTCTGAGCCTTCTGATCGCACCTTCGGTGATCACATCAGCAATCGGTTTTCCAAGGGCGTAGAGCTGATTAAAATAGCTGACCATTACCACACCGTTGAGCACCGCGATTCCAAGAAGCGCGATAAAACCGACTGAGGCAGGAACAGATAAATATTCGCCGGAAAGCCAAAGCGCGATAATACCGCCGGTCATAGCAAACGGAATGTTGCTAAGAACCAATAGGGCCTGACGGATTGATTTGAAAGTGACAAATAAAAGCAGGAAAATAAGTCCGAGCGCCACCGGCACAACGATGCCAAGCCGCGTTGCGGCCCGTTGCTGATTTTCGAACTGACCGCCCCATTCAAGGGTATAACCGCTCGGAAGATCGACATTTGCGGCGGTGAGTTCTCTTGCTTCCTCAACAAAGCCGACAAGATCGCGGTTTGCAACGTTGGCGATCACGACAACCATACGCGATCCTTTTTCGCGCTGCACAGAAACGGGGCCTTCAACCCGTTCAATTTTCGCCACCATTGATAGTGGTACGCGGCGCCCTTCCGGTAAAGTGATTTGCAAATTCTCAAAATCAGCTGGTGAATTTCGAATATCTTCTGCACCTTTTATGACCAGTGGTGTACGCCGTGCGCCTTCATAAACGAGCCCAACATTTAGACCTTCAACCTGACTGCGAAGAAGCTCAGATATTTCATCAACTGATAATCCCATACGACCAGCTGCCATTATATCGATGGAAAGACGCAAATACTGTGCCCCCTCGTTGGCTGGTTTATAGACATTATCAGCACCATCAATATCCTGTAAAATATTGATCATCTGTTCACCAATGGCATTGAGTTGGTCCTGATTTTCACCAAAAATCTTGATGGCAATATCGCCGCGAACACCCGTGAGCATTTCTGAGACCCGCATTTCAATCGGCTGGGTAAAGTTAAAGGCGACACCCGGTATTTCCGCCAGCACATTGCTTATGTTTGCGAGCAGTTCTTCCTTACTGTCCACAGTCCATTCATCCTCGTCTTTGAGCACAAGGAAGCCATCAGTCTCATTGAGTCCCATTGGATCAAGACCAATTTCATCAGAGCCAACGCGGGCAACCATGCTCGAAATCTCAGGGATATTTTTCATCAAAATTTGCTGGATGCGGTTATCCATTTCAATGGATTTTTCCAAGGTCACCGAAGGAAGTTTCTCCCACTGTATGATCACATCTCCTTCGTCCATGGTTGGCATAAAGGTTTTGCCAACCTGAATATAGACCAGCAGCGCGACCGCAAGCAGCACAGCTGAAGAAATGGCCACTTTCTTTGTATTATCTAGCGACCAGCTAAGAAGCGGTACATATTTCTTTTGTAGAAAACTGACAAATTTTGTCTCTGTATGGCTTATTTTTCTCGGTAAGTAGGACGCCAGCACCGGAATAACCGTGAGCGAAAGAAGTAACGAGGATGTCAGCGCGAACACAATGGTCAGAGCCACAGGTGAAAATAATTTCCCCTCAAGTCCCTGCAATGACAGCAGTGGCAAA
>CAXBLS010000015.1:0-36212 GCA_963976585.1 uncultured Kordiimonadaceae bacterium | reverse complement strand
CACGAAACATCGTCTATAAAGCCTCAACCGCATCGGCGCAGCGCTGGCAAATATCTTCGTGACCGGCAATGGTTCCCACTTCAGGCAGCACCTGCCAACAGCGTTCACATTTTTCGCCGTCTGAAAGATTACTTATAACCGCAATTCCTGGGCTATCATCCATAGTGAACGCCTCTGTCGGTGCTGCTTCCATGGTCATTTCAGCGGCAGATGTGATTGTAAGCTCTGCAAGGTCGATACCATCGAAGGCATCTATGTAGGTTTGATCCGCAACATAAACATGCGCAGTTGCCTGAAGGCTTGAGCCGATACGTTTCTCACGACGTTCAATTTCAAGAGCACCGGTCACCACTTTACGCAGGGTTCTTATTTTCTCCCACTTAGCACCAAGTGCATCATCCCGCCAACTTTCCGGAATATCATGGAACGTTCTTAAGTGAACGCTGTCATCTTCGCTTGGGAAGCGTGATTGCCAAATTTCTTCGGCCGTAAAAACAAGTATCGGAGCAAACCATTTGGTCACTATTTTGAAGACTTCATCAAGAACCGTGCGCGCGGCACGACGGCGACTGGTCATTTTACCGTCGCAATAAAGCGCGTCTTTACGAATATCAAAATAAAAGGCCGACAAATCAACTGAGCAGAAATTGTAAAGAGCATTGTAAACACGGTGATAGTTATAATCATCAAAACCACTATGCACTTTTTCATCGACTTCTGTAATACGGTGCAAAACCCATCTTTCCAGCTCAGGGAGTTCCTCAAACGGTAATATTTCAGCATCATCAAAATCAGCGAGATTACCGATCATAAAACGCATGGTGTTGCGTATCTTGCGGTATGCTTCTGCCTGGTTCTTAATGATGTCATCGCCTATGCGATGCTCATTGAAATAATCGGTTGAAGTCACCCAAAGACGCAAGATATCGGCGCCATATTGCTTAATAACTTTAAGCGGATCAACACCATTGCCCAAAGATTTCGACATTTTGCGACCGTCTTTATCAACGGTGAATCCGTGAGTGAGTACCTGATCATAAGGCGCGTCACCACGGGTGCCACAACTTTCAAGGAGAGAGGACTGGAACCAGCCGCGATGCTGATCTGTTCCCTCGAGATAAAGATCGGCACTGCGCTTGCCTTCCCCGCGACTCAAATCATCGCGCTTCTCAACGACGAACGCGTGAGTACAGCCGCTATCAAACCAAACATCGAGAATATCGGTAACTTGCTCATAATCATCAGCATTATATTGATTACCAAGAAGTTCCTGCGCGCCTGTCGTGTACCAGGCATCGGCACCTGTCTGCTCAACGGCGATGGCAATGCGCTCATTCACTGCCTCATCCATAAGAAGCTCATTGGTTGCCTTATGCACAAACACAGTGATCGGCACGCCCCAGGCACGTTGACGCGAAACGAGCCAGTCAGGGCGGTCTGCGACCATGGCATTAATTCTGTTCTTTGAATTTTCCGGCACCCAGCGAACGCTATCGACAGCCTTAAGTGCTTTTTCGCGTAGATCATTCTCTTCCATGGAAATAAACCACTGCGGTGTATTTCTAAAAATAAGCGGTGCCTTTGAGCGCCAGCTATGAGGATAACTGTGAACAATTTTATCGCGCGCGAGAAGCGCACCAACCTTTGCCATTTCTTCGCAAACGTGATCATGAACCTTATAAACATGCTCGCCGGCAAACATTGGAATGTTATCGTAGTAGAGCCCACCTTCATCAACCGTAAACGGCGTTTCAAGGCCAAATTGCTGGCCGACTTCAAAATCTTCCTGACCGTGACTTGGGGCAATATGAACGAAACCGGTACCGGCGTCTGTGGTAACGTGGAAGCCTTCGATGACCGGCACGTCATAATCATATCCTTGACCGTGCCACGGATGATGACAAACGGTACCTTCGATATCTGATCCCTTAAACGAAGCCAATTCGCGGTGGCCCGTGATCCCTGCCCGGCCAAAAAATTCCTCGAGCAATGCTTTTGCGAGGACGAGCTTTGCGCCGACTTTCACACGTGAATTTTCGCTAACTTCTGTCACCTCGATCAGCGAATAATCAAATTCTTTCCCGTACGCAATACCGCGGTTGCCTGGCATGGTCCATGGTGTTGTGGTCCAGATCACAACCTGGGCACCAATAATTGCATCTATATTTGATTTAACCACATTAAAGCCGATATCGATCATATGGGAGGTATGATCCATATATTCGACTTCGGCTTCGGCCAGTGCAGTTTTTTCAACCACTGACCACATGATTGATTTTGATCCGCGGTAGAGGCCACCGTTCATGAGAAACTTGAGAAGTTCCCGAACGATTTGTGCCTCACTGGCGAAATCCATAGTCAGATATGGGTTCTCCCAATCACCAAAAATACCAAGCCGTTTAAATTCGTCGCGCTGTACGCCAACCCATTTTTCAGCGAAAACACGGCATTCTTTGCGAAACTCGATCGGATCGACTTCGTCTTTATTCTTACCTGCATTTTTATATTTCTTTTCGATCATCCACTCGATAGGAAGGCCGTGGCAATCCCAACCCGGAACATACGGCGCATCTTTACCCAGCATTTGCTGAGTGCGGACGATGATGTCCTTGAGGATTTTATTCATGGCATGACCCATATGGATATCGCCGTTGGCGTAAGGAGGTCCGTCATGAAGTATATAGCGTTCGCGTCCTTCTGCACTTTTGCGAATTTTGCCGTATATATCAATATCGTTCCAGCGTTCAAGCCATTCTGGTTCACGGTTAGGCAGATTTCCCTTCATCGGGAAGTCTGTCTTCGGCAGAAATATGGTATCGCGATAATCTTTGGTCATATCTTATTCTTATATAATATTTTAAAAAATTTACCCTATGTAGCAATTTGCCACCCCCTATGTCGAGCTTAATTTATCATATATGGTCTGCTAATTTGGGGCTTGGAATAAATGATTGCTGGTTTTCCGCTTTGGCCAGCAATTGCTTGGCGATGACACAGTCTTTCTTGATCTGCTCTTTTAGACTCTCAAGGCCATCAAATTTTTGCTCTGGACGAATAAAATCGACGAATTCAACCTTTATAGGCTTCTCATAAATATCACGGTCAAAATCAAAAATATGGCTTTCCAGAAGCACATCTTTCTTATCAAAAGTGGGCCGCCGTCCCACATTGGCAACGGCATCCCAGATGCCTTTATTTGGTCCGTCTTCGATAATGATACGAACGGCATAAACGCCGTATTTCGGCTCCTTATAGCCTTCAAGTAACAGATTGGCCGTTGGAAAATCAATGGTACGTCCCCTTTGATCACCACGGCGAACATGGCCTTCAATATGCCACCAATGTCCGAGCCTATCGGCAACTTTACGCACATCTCCCGTTTCAAGCGTTGCGCGAATGTTGCTGGATGAATAGATATGATCGTCTTCCATCACCTTCTCTATGACCGTAAGGCCAAACTGCTCTTCCTTCGAAAGCCAGCCGAGAACTTGAACTCCTCCACGCCGACCAGCGCCAAAACAATAATCATAACCAACAACGACGTGTAGTGCGCCAATTTTACCAATGAGAATATCAAGAACAAAATCCTCGGCCTCCATGGTCGCCAGTGCGTTGTCAAAAGGAAGAACAACAAAATGATCAACGCCAAAGTTTTCCAGCAAGTGTGATTTTGTTCTAAATGAATTCAAGCGGAATTCTTTTTGTGACGGATTAAAAAATATTCGTGGGTGGGGTTCCATGCTAAGTACGGTTAGCGTTGTTTTCATCTCTGCTGCAATTTTTCCTGCAGCACCGATAACTTTCTGATGACCCTTGTGAAAGCCATCAAAATTTCCCAGCACAATAACCGAACCCTTGCATTCATCAGCTATAGATTCAACATGTCTAATTATTTTCATTGAATAATATCTTTTGTATCTCTGATTAAATGCCCGGAACCAATATTCCCATACCCTAATCCATGTGAATGATTAATTATAGCAATTTTTCGGGGTATTTTTTGACAATTTGTATATATTTTTAATAATAATCACTCGTTTTTCTATTCTATTAACTCTTTTTTTAGTGTCTCAGTCTAATTTGATTACATTCGTTGGTAAAAATACCAAGATTACCAATAAATTAAATTGTTAACCATAAATAAGGACAGGGAAAAAAATGGCCGTAGATATGTCATTATCCATCTTGATAGTAGATGATTATAAAACGATGCTCAGGATTATTCGTAATTTGCTTAAACAGCTTGGCTTTCACAACGTAGACGAAGCGATGGACGGTGCCGAGGCTTTAAATAAGTTACGAGGCAAGAGCTATGATTTGGTTATTTCCGACTGGAATATGGAACCTATGACCGGTTACGAACTTCTCAAAGAGGTTCGTTCAGATGATATGCTAAAAACACTTCCATTCATTATGGTGACGGCCGAATCCAAAACAGATAACGTCATCGCCGCCAAAAAAGCAGGTGTAAATAACTATATCGTTAAACCGTTTAACGCAGCGACACTTAAGTCTAAACTCTCCAGCGTGCTTGGAGATTTTTAATGTCATCGGGATTATTGCCAGACCATATTGAACCACTAGTAGACAGATTACGGGCTGGCGACCATCTGCCAATTGCGCTGCCTGATGTTGCAGCGGTCACCGAAGTTCTTATGCGATCATTAGAGAGTTATTTTAAATCAATTGACCTTACTCTTTATAAAGAATGCCAGGATCTAGCCGACTATATTGACGATGCTCGGTCTGAAATTTCTTCACTATCGCCAGACGGTGACGATAGTGCCGGAATTCCGCGCGCTGGAAAAGAACTTGATGCCATTGTCGAAGCCACTGAATCTGCCACTGACACAATCATGCAGGCGGCGGAAGATCTAATGAGCTTTGATAGCGATGACTTTGGCGAATATAAAGAACATGTCAATACCGAAGTCATGAAGATATTTGAGGCTTGTTCGTTTCAGGATATTACCGGACAGCGGATCAGTAAAGTTGTTAGAACACTTAATCATGTTGAGGACCGTGTTGGAAAACTTATTTCCATCCTCGGAATTTCAAGCAACAACGAAACTCCGAAAGATGCCAAGCCAATTCTTGACACGGATACTGACGAGGTTAGTGACGAAGAGCTTCTCAACGGTCCGGCACTCGCTGGTGAGGGAATTGATCAAGGTGAAATCGATTCACTACTTGGCGATTTTGATAGCGTACCTACACAAAACGACAGTGTAACCGATAATGTGGCGGTTGAAACTCACCAACATAAAGAAGAAATTGAAGCTACCGAAGATGTTGAAGAAGCTGAAGTTACGGAAGATGTTGAGGAAGCTGTGGTTGCCGAAAAAGCTGAAGTTACGGAAGCTGTTGAAGAAGCTGAAGTTATTGAGGCCGCTGAAGTCATCGAAGAAGCTGCCGTTGCCGAAGAACAACACAATGAGCCTGAACCTCAAGAAGACCTGAAAAGCGAGCCTGAAGTTCAGGAAAAAATCAAAGTCGCTGCGGAACGAGTAGAAGCAGCAAACACTGTAGATGAAGACAATCAGAAAGAGACGTCACAAGAGGACATCGATAGCTTGTTCGGCTAAATTGATCTAAAGTTTACTGGTAAGGTCACTACTGAGAACGGGTTCTCCGAACAGATAGCCTTGTCCACGATCTATACCACAGTCAAGTATTTCGACCAGCGTCGGATCACTTTCGATTTTCTCGACGATTACCTCGATATCATATCGCTTATGAGCTTCTTTGATATCATTTCTATCGATATCGATGTTCTCCGCGAGAAGAAGGTCCGGGCTTAACTTTACATAACGAAAATAACGTGCGGCAAGATCCGACAAGTCGTGATTTAGCATTTGCACATTGTCCATTGAAAATCTAAACCCGCGTTTCCCCAGTGTCGCCAGAGATTCCCAAATAGTGTTGGGTTGCCTTTGTACATCCTGCTGAGTGAATTCAAAAACAAGTCGATCGGCCAGTTCCTGATTATCAAGCATAAAATCAATAAACTGTGGAAAGAAGTCTTTGTCATTGAGCGACACCGATGAAATGTTGCAGAAGAACCGCATATTGGGCTTTCTCGTACCAAGACGGCGAATCACCTGAATACACCTAAAGAGGAGCAGGTTATCCAGCGTACTGACCAATCCTGAATCTTCCGCAAGCTTAATATATTGAGATGGGAAGATAACTTCACCCTTATCATCCCGCACTCTTGAATACGCCTCGTAATGCAAAACTTTTCTTGCGGGCAATGATACAATTGGCTGTAGGTATAGATCAATTCTGTTATCCTCAAGTGCATAATGCATAATGTTTAGAATTTCATCAGCTTCCCGATCATTACCATGCGCAATTTCGAGCGAACTGACATCCCCTGATTGATCGATACTATGCGAGAAAGATTTGCCCGATTTTTCGACAACTTGACTAAGCAACGTCTGCAACAGTCGCATCTCGTTGACGATTTCTTTGTTGTTGCCATGTTCACTGGATTGAAGGTGCTCGCGAAGCTGAATGGTCTCGTCCTTATATTGCTCCAATTGATCAAGATAAACCTGATAATCCTGATGAAGAGACATGAGACGATCTGTTACGTCTTCCTTGTTGGCCCGCATCGCCAGAATAACATGGATCTGTATTCCAAGCAGGAATATACCGCCGCCGATTATTCGTGCCATCATAGCATCGATATCAAGAAAAACCCCCGGCAAGGCAACTGCTACAAATACGGCGACAATAATGTAACCAAGTATGAGGATAATATGTACAAGTGTACTCATAAAAGCATCCGAATTCTAAAAGCCAACATATTCTATTAAATTATGTTTTAAATCAATGCCCTTACGATAGAACAATTCATGAATGCAATCAAGATATGTAACAGAACAGGAGAGATTAAGTGACTGTGCAATAAAAACTAAAGGGCACCGAATGGTGCCCTCGTCTCTTTAAATTCAAGATGTATCAATCTTGTAACTTAAAATCTATTCTGTTGAATACCCCAGTTACTCTTACTGCTTCTCCATCAACCACTTTGGGTTTGAATTTAAATTTTTGCGCTGCCTTAATAGCGTTTCTTTCAAATCCTTGATGGGAGGATTCAACGGCTACTACATTCTCCGTATTTCCAGCCAAGGTTATATCAAACTGAACCCTTACATATCCTTCCACGCCTTTCTCCCGCAACCTAACCGGATATTGCGGCGCCGGTCTGACAATTGGTATTTGAACACCGTCAATGTTTGCAAGGCTATTTTCCGGAAACCCAGACATCGGTCTTTCATTAATATCCGGGCCGATAATCCTATTTATCACAGGACCTGTTCCTGGCGGCGTTTTGTTGGTTTGTGGAATTACAGGTGCGTCGTCGATCACCAGTAGTTCTGGTGGCTCAATACGATCTATTCTTTCTTCCACAGGACGTATTTTTCCCAGCTTTACAGGGTGGCGTATATTTTCTTCAGTGAGTACGACTTCACCGTTACTGATGAGCATTTGCATGGCAAAGAACAATCCAAAGGTGATCATGGCCGCAATATTAAAGGATACAAAATATCTAGATAGCATGGTTAGTCTCCATATTTTTCTGAGTTTAAATTTACTTAGAATAACCAGATCTGTTTCGCACCTCCCAAGACACCTTATTAAAAGGTAGGTATGATATACGACAGATCCTTTGGGACGTCCCACTAAGGCGTCTGCTTTCTATATGAAAGCATTAATGTTACGTTATAACATTTTTAACAATAAGTCAAGGTGGTTGAATTACTAGTCAGATTTGATGAATAAAATTGTCAGTCAGTCATTAAAAAAGGCAGGGAGAAAATTTCTACCTGCCTTTGATTTCTTATATTTTCAAGAGTTATGAAAGATATTCTCTAATATCCTTAATCCTTCTTTCTTCTGAATCGACGTATCTCAAAAGATTGCGCGCCATTTTTTCGGATCTTTCATCCTTGGCCGCTTCACGGAAAGATTTACGCGCCTCATCAAAATTCTCAAGCGCTAGATAGGCTTGACCTTGAAGAAGACTTGATTGATCAGGACGTCTAAGACCGCCTTTATCAAGTGCTTTGTCAATGGCCTGTGCTGCATCATCATATTTATCCAAATTCAGATACACGTTAGCAAGTCTCATGTAAAGATTTCCATCATCGGCCATTTCAGCGGCTGCCATAAGCGGTTCTACCGCCTCAGCCATGTCTTTACCGTTGATGAAGGCCGTTGCCTGAAGTTCCAGATTTCTCTGGTTCTTTTCGGAAGCGCCTTCAGCAATTGATTTAGTAATCGTTTTCGCTGATTGGTACGGACTTTCATGATAGAGATAAAGCTGAGCCATTGTTTCAAGCTCACGTCCACTCTCTAGCATGCCTTGTCTGTGCGCCATTTCAAAAACTGCCAACTGCTTCTTTTCAAGTTCCATGGCTTCTTCTTCAGACAAACCGTCTTCAGAAGCGGCCTGAGCATAGAGACCGGACAGTTGCGTCCAGTATGCTTTTTTCGGCCATCTTGACGTAAGAAGTTCGGCGTAATAAAGAACTTTATCCATTTCTTCCAGATTATTATGAAGTGCTCTTAGCACGGCATACCAGTTTTCCTTATCTTCCTTACCTTCGGCTTTTGCCTTTGTAATAGCCCAGTTTAGAAATTCAATTGACTGTCTAAAATGACCTTCGGCAGCGGCTGGTGTAACACCATCTTCAAGACCTGCTGCGTAATGCACATTTGCGAGCATAACAATATTTGTCATTGATGGTACTTCTTGGTACTTAAACCATTCATCGAAATATTCGAGCGCAGTTTCAACATTACCGTTTGAAAATTCGATCTGGCCAACAATGAAGGTCATTTGATCTCGCTGCGCATTGGAAATGGAGTCCATAGCGAGGATATTCTTATAGTAGATAAGCGCCTCGTTCATGTTACCTTCATTTTGCGCAACAGCCGCCATTAGCTGATAAAAAGCTGCTTTTTCAGTGGAATTAAGTCGATCAAGATTTTGCTTTTTGAGTAGGGCCATAGCTTCCGGGTAGTTTGGCGGCTCAGCGTTCATTAACTCCTGCACCTTGCCCAATGTTTTAGCTGGTCTTTCGGTCATGCCAGTTGTCGACTTAAGTCTTGGCCGAGCAGCATTTGCAGCAGCGGCAGCAGCAGCACGCTCAGGTGATGCAAGCGGATAGTCTTGAGCCGCTGCTTCTAAGCCTGCGAAATCAGCAATACCAGGCACGATGGAAGCTGTCGCCATCATACCGGTTAGTGCTGTCGCAACCAAAAGAGTTTTAGATAGTTTCTTAAAGTTTTGCATATTTAAATACCCTTTCTTTCTTTAGTCAGCCAATTGAAATTCAATACGAACGCGAACGCCAGTAACGGGGATTGGATCACCATCGACCACACGTGGTTTGTATTTATATTTCAGAGCCGCCTTAACAGCGTTTCTTTCGAACATTTTATGACTTGATTCGACAACCTGAACATCAGCTGTAGTACCTTCGGCAGTCACAGTGAAGACCACGATAACGTAACCTTCAACTCCATTTTCCTGAGCACGGGCAGGATATGTCGGGTTCACTCGCACAATCGGTAGATACTCACCGTCAGTTGCTGAGAACCCACCACCGGTAGCTGCTATAGGAGCTACTTCCATTGCCGTTGCGCCAATTTCAACACCACCACCAACATTATCTACAGATGTAGACATATCAATGGTCATGTCGGGCGCTGCTTCAACTTCGGTCGGAGATTCCGGCTTACGTTCGATCTCACGAACTTCCTGAACATCCCTCACCTGAGCCATCTCAACTCGAATTCTCTCACCATCGTCCATAAGAGCCACTTGGTTAGAGGCAATAAGCCACTGCATTCCAAAGAACAAACCAAAAGTGATCAGTGCGGCAAAGGTAAACGAAATAGCGTAACGTACAATCATAGTAGACTCCTTGTATGTTTAAGCGGGATCAGTCGCAAGAACGTGATCCGTATAGCCAGCACCGTTGAGTGAGTCGATTATTTCGGCAACGACACCTGTTGAACTGTCTTCGTCAGCCTGAATAACGATAGTACCCTCTGGGTTCTCCGCCTTCAGACGTTCAACGTTCGCACGAACAGCGCGAGCGTCAATACGACGTTTTTCCATCCAGATCTCATCATCAGCGGTTATCGCGATCATAATGTTGGCTTTGTCCTGCGATTCTGCGTTTGAACCTTCAGGACGGTTTACTTCGATACCAGCTTCTTTAAGGAAGGAAGCGGTAACGATGAAGAAGATCAGCATGATGAACACGATGTCAAGCATCGGTGTCATATCAATTGCTGCGTCGTCTTGATTTTTTGCGGAATGTTTACGCATTTTTTCTCTCTTAATGATCCATTGTTAAATGATCTTCGACCAAAGCGGCCTCTTTATTTATACGTCCTTCAATATAGGAAGCGGCAAACACCCCTGATAGGGCCCCAACCATTCCAGCCATTGTTGGAATTGTCGCTTTTGAAATACCAGCTGACATCGCTTTCACGTTTGCTGATCCAAGAACGGCGAGTACGTCGAACACCTCAATCATACCCCACACAGTTCCCAGTAGCCCCATAAGAGGGATAACAGCAACCAGTGTTTTAATATGAGATAGAGAACCTCGAAGATCCATATTGATTTGACTAATCATGGCCTCACGAATTTTGTGAGCGTACCAGGAGGTGCGCTCTGCGCGCGCCTCCCAAGTACCCATCACTTCATTCACTTGAAGGTTATGAGCGGTTTTAAAGTAAATCATACGCTCAAGAACCATAGCCCATAATGCTAAAATAGTGATAAAGATCACGACAAGGACAGGTCCCCCTTTTTCCATAAAGTCGCGAACTAACTCAAGTGCATTCATTAGGGCAAACATGATTATGCTCCTCTATGCTGTTCAGCGTGAACGGCAATGATACCAGCACTTTGCTCTTCGATAGTATGAACCACTCTTTGGCTCATTCCGTTCACGATTGAGTGAAGGAATAGAGTTGGAAGAGCGACAGTAATACCGAGAACAGTGGTTACCAAGGCTTGTGAAATACCACCAGCCATAAGTTTTGGATCACCAGTACCAAAGAGTGTCATTGATTGGAAGGTGTTGATCATACCAGTCACAGTACCAAGTAGTCCCATGAGAGGTGCGATCGCTGCAATCAATTTAATCAACGTTAGGAAACGCTCAAGTGCAGGCATCTCCTTGAGGATCGCCTCGTCAATCTTGAGCTCCAACGTTTCAACATCGGCGTTTCTGTTTGATTCATGAACAGCAAGAACACGGCCAAGTGGGTTGTTCTCATTCACAACATCAGATTTAATCTGTGCTTTCACTTTACCAGCAACAACGGTTAGGTAAATAACACGCTCGAGCCAGAATAGAAAACCGATGAAACCTACGCCAAGAATAAGGTAACCAATGGTACCACCTTGAGCAATACGCTCACCAATGCTTGGTGCTTGAATGAGCAGCGCAAGGATTGAACCACGCGATGGGTCAATACCAAATGGTGCCATCGTTCCAGCGGAAGCATTCTGAAGTAGACTTGTTGATTCGGTGAAACGAGCTGGTGGCTGACGATCAAGTTCAGCAACCAGACCTTGCTCAAACTTTAGATATTTACCGTCTGATGCAAGGTTAAAAATACCAACACGGGTCACCGGAATTGATACTTCAGAACCATCAGGTAATTTAACAGAACGTTCATATGTGACCACACGACCTTGTTCTGTCATTTCACGCTGTACTTCGTACCAAAGACGCTCAATTTCCTCAATGCTTGGAAGCTGAGTACCAGATGATGTTTTTTCGATCAGTGTAGTGATAAACTCATCGCGACCTTCAAACTGAGTTGATGTTAGTGACTGCTCAAGCTGTGAACGTGTATCACCAGAAACCATCTGAAGAACACCAAGCACTTCTTTAAGAGCACCAAGTTCGTTGGTGAACTCTGTTTCAAGCTCGGTAAGTCTGTCATCATTTGCAGCAAACTGTGCTTCAAGGCGATCAGAACGACGCTCTTCAGCAGCTTGCTCAGCTTGTGCTTCAGAAAGAAGCCCGGCCTGACGATCTTGTGCAGTTCTAAATGCTGATTCGCGCTGACGATATTCTTCTGTTTCGTTTACTTTACCTTGACGTACGATCTCAAGGAGATCATCAAGATTATTTGCTTCTTGTGCGTTTGCGATAGAGGCAATGCCGCTAAAAGTGATAGCGATTACAATTTTCATTAAGGTCTTCATTGTGCTACCTCCGGTGCAGAAATCGGCAAGAGTAGAAGTTTATCTGCAGCTTCTTGTGCATTAGCAACTCTGATTGCTGTTGTAATTGAAGTACGGTAGGTACCTTCATCGACAATTTCGAACTCTCTAGTCACCTTGTTGTAGGCGCCAGAAATCAAACCATCTGTTGTTTGATAAAGGAGCGCAACACGGCCAACCATGAGAAAGTCAACGATACGCTCTTGTCCTTGAACTACCATTGTTTCCTGATAGCCTTGGAATACACGCCCATAATCGCTTTCGATTTGATAAAGTTCAAATACACTACGGAAACGCTCAGAAGCGTCCACGTTTGGGTCTGTCATGAGATCTTTCACTCTTTCAAGTCCTGCAAGACGCGTTTCTAGTTGGAACGGAATATCACTTCTTATGAATGCTTCAAGACCATCCACCATTCTTGTGAGCAGTGGCTCTACCTGGCGTTTGATATCCGTTACGTTTTTAATGTTTTCTGTTAGTTCTTCCATTGCCTGCATTTGGCGCTCTATGGATCTGTCCATTTGAGCATTATATACTTTAAGACCATCAACGGTTTTAAGAACACTTTTGTATTCAGTGATAATCTTGTCAGTATCGTCAACAATCGCATTTACGCGCGCTTGCGATTCTTGTGCGATTTGGTTGGCGGATATTCCTTCTTCGAGAACATCATTTAATGCAGTTTGCCCCATTGCCACAGTGCCCAATGATAGGGTCCCTGCTGCAACGACGGCGGAAAGAACAATTGTTCTTACTCGATGCTTAATCATGCGTCTTCCTACAGCTTTTTTTGAGTTGTTATTGTTGAACCACTTATCGTGGCGTTGTTTAATATACAAATTGAGTGAGTAAATAATTTATCAAGGTCAATATGGCGAGCATTGTTAGATGTGCCTTTACATATTTTTTCTCTCCCCATCACTTACTCATTCCCTTTAGTAATCTAATTTTTATTCTTTATGGTCTTCTAATTATAATATTAATTACAGTTTAAAACCAGAAGTAATATTTATTATATCGTCTGTTTACATTTTATCGATACAAAAATATTCAGTCACAGCTCCTCCCAGAGCAAATACTTCGGACTTCGGGTACCCTATCTCAAAACACAAACTGATTTCAAGGCTTCCTTTTGGACAAAGCTAAAAAAAATTTGTATTGTGAGATATTAATTATCAAATTAATCAATGTTGAAAAGATATTGAAAAGAGAAAAGATTATTATTTATATGTAGTTAGTTAGTTATAAGTGAGCTACCACTGGTTTAAATATAACAAAAATCTCCGCTTTGGGTATCACAAAAAAATGACAAAAATGTGATCAATACCTGCAATGACTATAGTTAACCAATTTATATTTCTGATTTTAGATGAAAAATAGATTCGCCTGAACCGGCAAAGCCAACAAACTTGCCATATTAAGGATACTGGCAAGGAACGCTTTAGATTACAACTTCATATTTCGACACGACATCTCTACGAAGTTATAATTTAAAGCTGGATAAACGGACTACGAATGGGTTCTGACTAAATTTACTGCCTGAAGAACTTCGTCCCATTTATTTTGGATACAAGTTTGTCTTGCTGCCGTAACACCAAAACGCTTGATAAGCTGATGCGCCAATTCGCGCTTATACTCGAAATCACCCTTCACTGGATACTCAACCATATTACTTTCTCCGGTTAACATACTAAAACTCCTAAACGATATTGTTACTCATACATATTTGCCCAATTAGTTTTCACCTTCATGGCTCAACATTTTTTTACCCTATATATAAAGTATGAAAACCACGTAAACTAATTACTACAATTTTATTCAAATTTATGATGCCGAGTTTGTTTTATTATAATATACTTTGTAACGACTTAATTTTTGTCGATTTATTTAATCCATTTATTGTAAATTGACTTAAGTCAATGAATTAAAAACACGAACACCTTAGTCAGTGTAGTATTCCATTTTTATGGTATCGTGAAGGGGAGAGAACTTTTATCTCTTTGAATAAATATATTTAATCTTAGAAAACGGGTTTAAAAATGACCTATCAAAACAATCCACCTGTCGTCAGTAGACTTACACAATCTATTACGGCTTCCTGTTTGGCCCTCGGTGTCGTATTGGCGATTTTGATCGCCGCCAAAACCACATCTGGCGCCATGCAATTTCATGCCTTCATCCTGATCGCTGCTTTTTTAGTTGGCATACTCGCCATCTTTAATTTGGGCGACCGCATCAATGATGACGAACATAAAGCATCGCCCGCTGGCGTTTACTATAATAATACCATCGTCAAATATGGCGTGATCGCTTCAGCATTCTGGGGTATTGCTGGCTTTATAGTTGGCGACGTTCTGGCATGGCAGCTTGCTTTTCCAGTTCTCAACTTCGATTTACCATGGACAAACTTTGGCCGACTACGCCCACTCCACACATCTGCTGTGGTTTTTGCTTTTGGTGGAAACGTGCTGATCGCAACGTCCTTTTATGTGGTGCAAAGAACATGTAAAGCCCGCCTTGCAGGAGAAATAGCGCCGTGGTTCGTCTTCTGGGGCTATCAGCTGTTCATCGTCCTTGCCGCGACTGGATATCTTCTTGGTGTCACACAGTCCAAGGAATATGCTGAACCTGAGTGGTATGTTGATATCTTGCTAACAATTGTCTGGGTTACCTATCTACTTGTTTTTCTCGGCACTCTATATCGCAGAAAAGAGCCGCATATTTATGTGGCAAACTGGTTCTATCTTGCCTTTATCGTAACGGTTGCCATGCTCCATTTGGTGAATAATGCGACAATTCCGATCTCTTTTGTTGAACCCAAAAGTTACACTATTTTTGCTGGAGTTCAGGATGCGCTTACTCAGTGGTGGTATGCTCATAATGCGGTTGGCTTCTTCCTTACTGCTGGCTTTCTTGCCATCATGTATTATTTTGTACCAAAACGTGCAGAAAGACCCATTTATTCCTATCGCTTGTCAATTGTCCATTTCTGGTCACTGATTTTCCTTTATATATGGGCAGGCCCTCATCATCTTCATTACACCGCCCTGCCCGATTGGGCACAAACGCTGGGCATGACATTCTCTGTTATGTTATGGATGCCTTCCTGGGGTGGTATGATCAACGGCCTGATGACACTATCTGGTGCCTGGGACAAACTCAGAACCGACCCGGTTCTTAAGATGCTAGTGGTGTCGGTTGCTTTCTACGGCATGAGCACCTTCGAAGGACCGCTCATGTCCATCAAAGCAGTGAACGGTCTGAGCCATTATACAGACTGGACCATCGGCCATGTACATTCTGGTGCTCTTGGCTGGGTAGCATATGTGAGCTTCGGCGCTCTTTACTGCCTCACTCCTTGGTTATGGGGCCGTAAAGGTCTTTACTCCTTAAAACTTGTTAATATGCATTTCTGGATCTCTACTGTTGGTATCCTGCTCTACATCTGTGCGATGTGGGTGTCTGGAATCATGCAGGGTCTGATGTGGCGTGCCTACACAGATCTTGGTTTCCTCGAATACTCCTTTGTGGAAACTGTAGCCGCGATGCAACCTTACTTCATTATTCGCGCCGTTGGTGGACTATTGTTCATCGTGGGTAGCCTTGTGATGATTTATAATTTGTGGCGGACAATCCTCGGCCATACGGCTGGCGAACCATCACCAGAAAATATTGACAACGCAATCGCTGCGCAAGCGCTGGGCGAATAGGAGTAAACCGATGAAACTTTTAAATAAACACGCTATTTTTGAGAAAAACCCCATCATTTTGCTTGTTGGAATTCTCATTACAGTTGCAATCGGTGGACTTGTGGAAATTGCACCACTTTTCTATTTGGAAAACACCATCGAAGATGTAGACGGAACCCGCCCCTATACACCGCTTGAGCTTGCGGGACGTAATATCTACATTCGTGAGGGTTGCTATACCTGCCACTCGCAAATGATCCGCTCTACCCGTGATGAGGTCGAACGTTACGGCCATTATTCACTCGCAGCAGAAAGCATGTATGACCATCCTCAATTATGGGGCTCAAAACGTAATGGTCCGGACTTGGCACGCGTTGGCAACAAATACTCCGATGAATGGCACCGTGAACATTTAACCAAACCAAGTTCTGTGGTCCCTGAAACGATCATGCCTGGCTACCCATTCCTTGCTGAGGCAAAACTAAGTTATGCGCTCATAGGCAATGATCTCAAGGTCAACCAAATTCTCGGTGTACCTTATTCGGATGATCAGGTGACCAATGCTGTCGCAGATCTAAAGGCGCAGCTAGACGAAGATAGTGATGATTATGATGCCTTCATCGAGCGCTACCCCTCAGCCCAAGTGAGAGATTTTGATGGCAACTCATCTGAGATCACTGAACTGGATGCCTTGATTGCCTATTTGCAAATGCTTGGTACTCTGGTGGATTTCTCTATTTACAATGAAACCGAAAATAACAGATAGGAGAGTAAGATGACATATCAAGAAGTATCAAGCTTTTCGCAAAGTTGGGGACTGGTTTTTCTTGTGACTATGTTTGTAGTCGCGGTTGCCTACGCCCTTTGGCCATCTAATAAAGATAAATTCAACGACGCTGCAAACAGCCCACTTGATGAGGAATAATCATGTCACAAGAAAATAGAGAAATCGATGAAGTAAGCGGTGTTGACACCACTGGACATGAATGGGACGGGATCAAAGAGCTAAACAATCCCATGCCAAGATGGTGGATTTATACCTTTATTGTTTGTTGCATCTGGGGATTTATATATCAATTCCTATATCCTTCATGGCCACTCATAAATGACTATTACAAAGGATATTTCGCTGAAACACAGCGAGATAAGGTCAATGCGGAACTGGCGGTCATAGCACAGGAACGAGATCAATATGCCCAAAGGATGGCGGGAATGGACATTGCCGCTATTCAAAATGACGCAAGCTTGTTCACTTACGCTCGCGAGGGCGGTGAGGCTGCATTTGGAGACAATTGCGCACCATGCCACGGCACGGGTGCAGCTGGCTTCATTGGCTATCCAAACCTCAACGATGATGAATGGCTTTGGGGCGGAAGTCTTGAAGATATCCAGTATACAATCACTTACGGCGTTCGCGGCGTTCACGAAGACACACGATTTAATGAGATGCCTGCCTATCTACGTGACGAGCTACTTAGCCGCGAGGAGATCAACGAAGTTGTCACTTACGTTGAGAGCCTTGCTGACAATTCAATAAGTGCAAGCGCGTCTAGTAGTGAAATATTTGCCGATAATTGCGCAATGTGTCACGGCGACGACGGCAAAGGCCTTAGGGAATTTGGCGCGCCGGATCTGACAGATGCGATTACGCTTTATGTTACTGATAGAGCCAGTATGGTAGATATTGTCTCTTACAGTCGCGGTGGTGTGATGCCCACATGGGTTGGCCGTCTTGACGAAGCAACAATTAAAAGCCTAGCCATTTATGTTCATAACCTTGGTGGTGGTGAATAACATTCAGAAAATAAGCTAAAAAGATTATTTCACGGACCTGATATTGGGAGGTCTTCAGGTCCGTGATTTGATCCAACTAAATAGGGTATATGATCATGGCAACCGATATTGAAAATGCCAAAACTCCCAATACTGATGAAAATCATCAGAAAGTTGTTCGCGCGAATGTCGAGGCTGTTAACAAAGCCGATGAGCGATCGCTTTACGCGCCACGCAAGAAAATTCATCCTCAAAGAGCTCAAGGTAAATTCAGAACCATCAAGTGGTTTATGATGCTTTTTACCCTGAGTATATACTATCTGACTCCATGGATTAGATGGGACCGCGGTGAAGGTGCACCTGATCAAGCGGTGCTAATCGATATAGCCGGGCGCAGATTTTATTTCTTCTTTATCGAAATTTGGCCGCAAGAAGTTTATTATGTGACCGGATTGATGATCATGGGCGGTATTGCCCTGTTTCTGGTAACATCAACGGCGGGCCGAATGTGGTGTGGTTATTCCTGTCCACAAACCATATGGACAGACTTGTTTTTAGCGGTAGAGCGATTCTTTGAAGGCGAGCGAAACGCTCGTATCCGCCTTGACAAATCACCATGGAATTTTGACAAGCTCAGAAAACGATTTTTAAAACATACCGTCTGGATACTTATAGCCCTTGTCACTGGTGGTGCCTGGGTGTTTTATTTCTCAGACGCTCCGACATTGACTGGCCAACTCATTAGCAACACCGCTTCATTTGATGCCTATCTCTGGATTGGATTGCTGGCAGCATTTACATATGTATTTGGCGGCATTGCCCGTGAACAAGTGTGCACCTACATGTGTCCGTGGCCGCGTATCCAGGCTGTGATGATGGACGAAGAGACTTTAGCGGTCATGTACCGCTATGACCGCGGTGAGCCCCGCGGCCCCCACAAAAAGAATGAAACCTGGGAAGGCCGAGGAGACTGTGTACAGTGTCGCCAATGTATTGCTGTTTGCCCAACGGGTATTGATATACGCGACGGACTTCAACTTGAATGCATCCAGTGCTCACTATGCATAGATGCCTGTAACAACGTCATGAAGAAGATCGGTCGGCCCGAAGGACTTATTGCCTATGACAGTCTTAAAAATTTCGAACGCCGCAAAAAAGGCGAGAAAAATAAATTCCGGATCGTACGCCCGCGAACAATTATCTATAGCGTTTTACTCGGCCTAGTTGGAGTCGTTATGTTCTACGGCCTTATGAACCGCTCGGAACTTGACGTAAACATCCTCCGGGATAGAAATCCTCTCTTTGTTCAGCTTTCTTCGGGTGATATCCGAAATGGTTATACCGTAAAAATCATGAATAAAACCCAGGAAGAAAAACAATATTCCATCGAAGTCGAAGGCATTAATAACTATGAACTAAGGGTTGATGACGTCGATGAGTTTACTGACAATGGTGCTCCTGTTGTAACGGTCGCCCGTGACCGCCTTAGGTCGCTGAAACTTTATATTGCTATTCCAAGAACCGAACTGTCAAGTGACAGCGTTGATGTTATATTCAAGGTTCGTGAATTGGGCAGTAATGAACAGGATATTCAAACAACTTCATTTAAAGGACCGAAATCATGAAGACCAGCACAAGTCCATACACTGGTAAACGAATACTGATCTGGTTTGTTGGATTTTTTCTTGTTGTGTTTTCGGTAAATGGCACCATGGCTTATTTTGCTCTCAAGACCTGGACCGGACTTGAAACCGAAAACTCCTATGTAAAGGGCTTAAATTACAACGATGAAATTGAGAGTGCCGCTGCACAGCAGAAGTCCGGCTGGAACATTGCCATATCAGGCAAACCTAAAATCAGCGAAGACCGTTTTGAAATCACTCTGACCCGGCCAGAGGAAAGCCTTCCTCCTGCTGAGGTAACAGCGACCTTCATTCGCGCTGTCACAGAGGGTTATGATCAGAAAATTACACTTAGCCACAATGGCGGCGGCGTGTATGGTGCAAACGTAAAATTACCTCTTGCTGGACAATGGAACGTTTTAGTTGTTGTGAAATCACAAAATAACCTTATTTTTAAACTAGAAGACGAGATTCTAGTTAAGTAAGGAAAACTAATGCATCAGGCATCACCGGAAATGTTTAAAATTGAGCATTTTGTTGTTGAGGGTTTACATTGCCCAAAATGCATTCGGGAAATTGAAGGCACACTCAGCGAGAACGACAAAATAAAGAACGCGCGTGTGAACCTTAGTACTCAAAGACTGGCTGTTGAATGGCAACAGGATGTTGAAACATCTATCGAGCATTCAGAAGAGGTTATATCCGCCCTCGATAAAATTGGTTTTCGAGCGTTTCCATTTAATACGTCCAAAGTTGACAAGGAGGCCGAGAAGGCCAGCAAATCTCTGCTTTACGCCATGGGTGTCGCTGGTTTTGCCTCTGCCAATATTATGTTGCTCTCCGTCTCAGTATGGGGCGGTGGAGACATGAACGAGAGCACGCGAAGCATGATGCACTGGGTATCTGCTTTGATCGCACTGCCAACAGCTGCGTTTTCGGGTAGGCCCTTTTATAAATCCGCGTGGTCTGCTCTAAAGGGTGGACGTCTCAATATGGATGTTCCAATTTCACTGGCGGTCATCCTCACCTGCGCTATGAGCCTGTTCCAAACTTATCTGCAAAGCGATCATACCTATTATGATGCCGTTGTTATGTTGCTGTTTTTCCTATTGATTGGGCGCTATCTTGACCAAAAAATGAGAAGTCATGCCCATAGTGTCGCTCGTAACCTGATGAGTTATAAAGTTTCAAAAGCGACGCTTTTACATGAAGATGGCACGACCGAAGATATAGCGGTCGAAATGCTCGTACCCGGTCAGATAGTGCAAGTGATCGCTGGTGGTAAAATACCTGCTGATGGCATCATTGTCAGCGGTGTTTCAGACATTGATACCAGCCTGGTTACAGGTGAAACATTGCCCGTCAAAGCAGAAGCCGAGACAGTAGTTTATGCTGGTACCATCAACATCAACGGAACACTCAATATTAAAATCACCGCCACGACCGGCAACACCCTGCTTGATGAAATTATAGAGCTTATGGAAACCGCAGAACAGGGCCGCGCTAAATATGTCAGGCTCGCCGACCGTGCCGCCAGCATATATGCGCCGCTGGTTCATCTGCTTTCCGCAGCAACATTCCTGGGCTGGTTTATTTTTTCAAATATCGGCTGGGAACTTTCACTGACAAATGCCATTGCGGTCCTTATTATCACCTGCCCCTGCGCGTTGGGCCTTGCGGTACCAGTGGTTCAGGTTGTGGCGTCAAGCCGACTCTTTAAGTCGGGCGTACTTGTTAAAGCGGCCGATGGGTTAGAACGCCTTGCTGAAATTGATACGGTTATCTTCGATAAAACGGGCACACTGACACTCGGGCAGCCAGAACTTGCCAATGCCGACGATGAAGATGTGAGTTCATTTAATCTTGAGCTGGCAGCAAGTGTTGCCAAATCATCAAGTCACCCACTTTGTCGGGCATTGATTGTCGCTTGCCATGAGCGGGATATTCCGACAATAGCCACCACCAGCGAAATTCGCGAAGAACCTGGCATGGGCCTCGAAACAACCATCAACGATCTTGAAGTTCGACTTGGAAACCGCGAGTGGTGTGGTATTCACGCAAGTTACCTTCCTAATAATCGTTACAGCGAATTATGGCTTAAGGTGAATGGTGCGAAACCGGTACTCTTTTGCTTCAAAGACCGGATGCGTGTCGATGCCCACGATGTTGTTGGTTGGTTTATTCGCCGCAAAATGAAAGTGATCCTTCTTTCGGGTGATCGCAAAGACGTGGTCGAAGAAGCAGCAGAGGAGCTTGGGCTCAGCCGTTACAAGCATTCGTGCAAGCCTCAAGACAAGATAGAAATCATTGAGCGCATGAAATCGAACGGTGATAAAATCCTTATGGTTGGTGATGGTCTTAATGATGCACCGGCACTTCGGGCTGCTCATGTTTCGATCTCCCCTTCAACCGCCGCCGAAGTGAGCCAGAATGCCGCCGACTTTATATTCCAATCGCAAAAGATGGAAACCATTGTCCGCGCCTATCAAGTGTCTGTTAGCAGCCGCAAACTGGTCTTTATGAATTTCGCACTTGCCGCTATCTATAATGTCATTGCCGTACCATTTGCTGCTGCCGGTTTGCTGACGCCTCTTGTGGCTGCCATCGCCATGTCGGCATCTTCCATTGTCGTGACTGCAAATGCACTGCGGCTTAATTTTGAAAAGCTTTATAAAAGTCACGAAGCATAGAAAGGCTTCCCCATGGACGGCCTGATTTACCTGATACCCATCGCGTTATTTTTAGGGCTTGTTGGTCTTGGCTTCTTCCTCTGGACCATCAAAAACGGTCAATATGATGATCTTGAAGGGGCGACATACCGGGCGCTATTTGAAGAAGACGACATCGAAGAAGAACAAAAGCAAAAAGATAAAGACGACTAACTGCGCATGCGATAAGCATATACAGATCCATAAATCACAGCTCTGAAGATATAGCCCATAAGACCGAGAAATCCCCACAGCAATATTTTCCGGTAGTTAAGATATTCGCTGCTGACCATCCCTTCTTCCGGTAAGGCGAAATAACCTGTACGCAGCAACAAACAACTGATCGCAATGGCTGCCGGGATAAAGGCTTTTATGACGTCGCCTGAACTCACCTCACCCTCATCAATCCGCTTACAACTATTGATAATAATCGACAGGGTAAAAAATATAGCAATGACAATAATAAACATTCTCGTCCTCAGGTTCTCATTTTCACAGCAGACTATAGCAAAGCGCTCTATCGCTCCATAATCAATTTGATTTTTAATTCATCCGCGTGATCGTCAAGGATTAGGGAAATTTGAGTGACTGCTTTCGACCCTTAGTGGACATTAACGTCTAATCCCGGTTTAGTGTGTCGCTTTTGTCGTTCTCTTCTAAAATAGGAATTGATTCTTTTTTACCGTATGTTCTAGGATTTTTAGTCCCAAAACTTTGTCGTCATTTTTAACATCCTCTTGTTTTTTCAATGGGAACAAGTCTCTCCTACTATCCCATGGTGTTACTGCTCTGTATTGGGATACTGAAATAGCTCTTCAAATCGAAATTAAACAAGAAGGTGGCCAGACATGATCGAGCCACCCACAGTTATCTTAATTGATTATTTCAGACGACGGGTCGCAATTTTATTACTTACACGCCAACCATCATTTAGCTTTAACAATAATAGATAGTCCGTATACACGTGCTCCTGCTTAAAAATGATTGTTATTTTAGCAATAGCAGCATTGCCAGTTACTTCTATGCTGGCGATATTTGCAACACGGTCCACAGCGATGCCTGGCTTAATATTTGCTATATAATCTGAACCTGTAATTCTTCTAAAAACTCCATCTTCCCAAACATATTGGACTTCTAACGTTGGCAGAAATGCTTCTTCTACCAATTCTGGTTTCCCTTGTGATGTACCATCAATGTATTTTTGTAATACTCCTTTAATTTCCGCAAAATCGTCTGCAAAAACACTACTGTTTGAACACAAAAATAATGCTAGTAATATAATGATACGTTTATTCATTTAAAATTTTCCTTTATAGATATTTACATGGTAATTAATGGTTCATAAATTTAGTTTCTAATGTGTTTATCCTTGCGGGTAAGGACTGGCATCAAACAAACACAGGTCGTATAGTGACTAAGACATTCTTTCAAGTCGTGCCCCTAGCATGATTTTTTATGATTTTTTATGATGCTCATTAAAAACAGTGAGTTATCGGATTATGATTGGCAAAATTTATGTATTGGCAATTTGGAAATTTTAAATTCGATCAAAGCGTGAACTTGCTTACAAGCTCATATGAGGAAGTTCTTCTCGAACCTAAAGCTGCATCCTTGTTGGCTTATTTCATAAATAACCACACTCGCGATATTAGTAGGGACGAACTAATTGAACATGTGTGGTCCGGGCAAATTGTATCAGACAATGCCATTAACAGGATTGTCGTCAGGTTACGAAAAGCTTTAGGAGATGAAGAAAAAATAAAGCGTTTTATCGTAACAGTCCCCAAAACCGGTTATCGTTTTGTAGTGCAGGCAAAACAAATTCAAAAGTTAGAACATGTTAATCGTCCTGATGTAAAGACGATCCATCCAAATAAAATCACAGTTCCAATTGGAATAACTGCAATAGTAATTTGTTTTTTGTTAATTGGTTTTTGGCAAATAATTAAAATCTCATCAGCAGAGTTAGAAAATCATAACACCCAAACTTCTCCTCTTATCCGTCTAGCTGGACAGCAGTTCGATGCTGCTATGGCAAATAGCAATGGGCAATTAGCTTATTCACAATTAACTGAAAATGGTGCTGAGATATATTGGGTGAAAAGCATTGATAATAAGGCAGAGCTGATAAGCGCCCCGAATGGGTGGGCGACAAGTGCGTCTTGGGCTAATGATGCCAGTCAACTTGTATATGTCTATAATAAAGATGATATCTGTCAATTTCACTTGGTTATCTTTATCGGTGGGGAACCACAATCACCAAGACCAATCTATGAGTGCCCCATCAACTCTCCAACAAAGCTTGCATTTGGAAAAGATGACCAACAACTGATTTTTGTAGAGCGCAAAAATGAGTTTGAGCCGTTTTTTGCATATACCCTAAAGTTGAATGATGGCAGCAAGAACAGGCTGTCACAACCTTTGCCACAGGGAAAAGGCAACCATTTTATCAATAGATCGCAAACCACTGGAAAGTTATTACTCTTAAGTGATACAAAACCCAACGAAACAACGGTCTATGAGTTGAACTTGGAGGAAAATACTTTTGAAACTAAAACCTCATTTGAATATAAAATAGATGCGGCAATATGGGGACATAATCCTCAGACAATAGTCCATCCCGACAAACATCCATCTTATCAACTTCTTGAAACAAATTTGGAAACCAAAAACTCAAAAGTACAGATATCAGATTCACGTCGTCTAATGGAGCCCGCTTCGTTCAACAATGGCAGGGATTACTTATTCACTTCTTATCTTCATAACCGAGATATTATAATTGATGGGCAGGTTAAAACAGACATCAATTCGTCTGTGATGGATTATTTACCCACACTTTCACGCGATTATAGTCAACTAGCATTTATTTCTAAGCGATCGGGCTATAGTAAAATTTGGCTTAAAATGATTGCTTCCGAAGAGTTGTTTTCAATTGATACAAAGGACGACGGCAATATCTTTTACGGCTTAGACTGGTCTTTAAATAATAAACTCTTAGTATCAAATACCAGCGGCGGCCTGGTAATAATTGACATGGATACATATGAAATTTTGAACACCAAAAAGTTAAGTTTACCTGCATATGCTGTAAGTTGGTTGTCAGAGGTTGAATTGACATATAGCCTTTTTGAGAAGGGCAAGTGGCAAGCATATTCTTATAATTATTCGACAGACACAACAAAATTGCTTGACCAACGATGGGCGTTTTCCCTGGCAAGTAGCGAGCAACAGGTGTTTGTTGACCATGATATGAGAGTCTATCATAAGGGAGAAGAACTTATTGATATTGGATTATGTGGTGTGTTTATATCAAGATATAATTTGAATTTAAGGTTAGATGGCAGTAATTTTTACTGCCGAGTTAAAGATAAGCCGAATGATTTAATTGTACTAAATAGTATGAAGACATTTAACTATATACCTGATGTTCTTTCCTCACTACATCCTTATAGCGTTGCAAACGGCGTAATTGCACAATCCATTTTAATTGATGGGAGCAGTGATATAATGCGAACAAGAAATTAAATCCTTTCTCAAAATTCATACACTGTCCACAACTACAACACCAGTTTAATGGAAGTCGACTATTTAACTTGACCAATTAGGCAGCTCGAAAATCCTTCTTACGGGGATCACTTAAGGTCGCAAGGGGGCACTAGAACATTGATTTTTCTTCATCCGCGTGATCGTCAAGGAGGAGTTAATTCTGAGTGACCGCTTTCGATCCACAGCAACCATTCGTGAGAAACACTATTAGTGGCATTGTTGATTTCAGGATATTGTATGTTACTTTGTCATAATTAATAAAGAACAGGGGGACATAGATGTTACAAAATACGATTATAATATTTTCAATTTTTCTGATGAACAATGCTGTATCGGCAGCTCAAACCAGTTCAGAAGAAATTAATATAGGTACAAGTCACTCCATACGATCTGATGTATTAGATGAAGACCGTCCTTATTGGATTCATTTGCCGTCAAATTATGATCCTGAAAAACAATATCCGGTTATGTATCTGCTGGATGCTCGGTTCAACTTTACTTATACCGCAGGGTATTTAGATATATTGCCGTTCGATGGTAATGTTAAACAAACTATTTTGATAGCTATTTTTAATACAAACAGATTACGAGATTTAACCCCTACTCATTCTGATAATGGGTTGGAGGGCAAGGCAATTAAACAATTCACACAAAGCGGCGGCGGTGAAAAATTCTTAGATTTCATTAAAGAGGAACTTGTTCCACAAATTGAAAAATCTTATTCGACCAACGGTCATAGAATATTAGCGGGGCATTCTAATGGTGGATTATTTTCTATGTTTGCTTTTTTGGAAGCTCCAGATTTTTTTCAATCATTTATTGCGGGCGATCCGACATTAGTTTGGGACAATGATGTTCTCGTAAAACGTTTGGAAGCACGAATTAATACTCCGCCATCGTCGTATAATTCTATTTATATTTCTTCAGCCAACAATGAAAACGACCCATTTTTACCAGCAACGAAAATGAAAGTTTCGCAATTGAAATTTGTAAAACTGCTTTCTAAATGGAAATCAGATAAATTTAAAATTAAATATGAGCATTTTGGAAACGAAAATCACCTTACATCTGCTTTTGTAGGGATGTCTCGTGGCATTCAATTTACATTTGATGAAGAAAAAAATCAGAATAATTAGCCATGCAATCTAAATGCACATGAAAAGACTAATCGTTCTATGTCTACCATGGGTCGAAAGCGGGCTTTGGGAAATGTCAATTTGGTCGATAGTTTTTGCAGTCAATCAGGGCCTGTGAAAGTGACCGCATCAATTGCTGACGCATTTCCTGATTAAGGTGAATTCCGAAAAAGGTTCCTTTGCCGTGCGAACGCGCTTCAGGGAAAGTCTCGCCGACGTGGTGCGGCACATTGGCGGGACGTGACATGGTGATATTGACCCAGTAAGAACTAAACTCAAATTCTTCTTTTTTTCCTTTGTGATCAATGCGAGTGATGGTCAGCGTATCGCCGGTCACGCGGATGATTTCAACGGCCTTCGCCTGCTGGTATTGAATTTTAAAGGCCCAGTAGATCAAAAGCACATCAAGGCCAAAAAAACCGGTTACCGGCCAAGCACCGATAGTATAAAACATGATCCCGATAAAGAAGCTCAGGATTATGATGATGCTCATTAGAATTCGAAAACCGGCCTGCCCCAAAGACCGATTTGGAAAAATATATTCTTCGAACCATATTTTTTCACTTACTTCACTCATAAAATACACTCTACACCGTAGATATATTTTTTTGAAGCTTCCAATTTCCCTAGCTGTTAATTAAGGTGCAAGAAAAGGGAATTTAATGAAAAAAGCAGATATCCACGAATTTTTTAGGCGGCTTGAGGAACGCGACCCGGAACCTAAAGGAGAGCTTGATTATACCAACCCCTATACGTTGGTTGTTGCTGTTGCTCTTTCGGCGCAGGCGACCGACATCGGTGTTAACAAGGCGACAAAGGATCTCTTTAAAGTCGTTTCAACGCCGCAGGAAATGCTTGATCTTGGTGAAGATAAATTAAAAGAATACATAAAAACCATCGGGCTTTTTAATACCAAGGCTAAAAACGTCATTAAGGCGGCTCAAATGCTGGTGGATGATTTTGACGGGGTGGTGCCGGAAAACCGCGAAGACCTCGAAAAATTGCCCGGTGTCGGGCGAAAAACCGCCAATGTGGTTCTTAACATTGCCTTTGGCCATCCAACCATTGCTGTGGATACGCATCTTTTTCGGGTTTCTAACCGTACAAAGATGGCCCCAGGCAAAACACCGCTCGCCGTTGAACTAAAGCTTACGAAAAAAATACCTAAAGAATTTGCCCGCCACGCCCATCATTGGCTGATCTTGCACGGGCGTTACATTTGCAAGGCGCGGACACCAAGCTGCCCGACCTGCCCGGTTGAGGACCTATGCCCCTTTAAGGATAAAACGAAACTTCCCGACTAATCTTTAAGAAATGTTGAAATGCAGAAATCTGCACGCTGTCCTTCGAGGTCCATAAGATTTTTTTCTTCGGACGTCTCAATATATTCTACATGTAAGTCACTATTATCGTTTTCATAAAAATAGACATGAGCATTGCAGAACTGGTTGTCGTAAAGCCATACTTCGGATTTCTTTTCGACACGTTTGAGTGATGGCGTGCCCAAAATATCTTCAACGCTGCTTTTTTGAAGACCCATAATGTTGCTCATCTGAAAGGCAGGTTCGGCTGGTTTTGGCTTTTCAACGATCAAAGGTTCAGGCGTGACTTCGGGTGCGGGCGGCGTATCGGCGAGCTTCTGCTCAGGACCGCAGGCCACCAACAATAATGCGCTTATAAAAACCAGTAGTAACTTCATGCTTCTTCAGACCTGCTCATATGAAACAAATGACATATTAATGCCGCGCCAAGGATCGGGACTGTGAATTGTACGATCGGTACCATAAACAATAACGTCATGATCATCCCGGCCACCAATATCACACCACGTATTGATTTGCGGTGAACGCCAGCTTCTTTAATCCCTAAATGCCTAACAGCGACCATTTCATAATAACCCCAACCAAGTAAATAACCATTTAACAAATAGAAAATAGCCAGCGGCACCGGCGGTATCCAAAAAAGCAGCACATAAAGCGGTAAAACCACCAAATTGAGAATTATAACAAAAAACATGATCCGCAGCGCTAGAAACGCCAGATGCGCAACACCGAGTCGCTTACCCGCTTTATTGTTCGGATAATGCTTATCTTCAACACGATCGATGATATCATCAAGGAATATGGAAATAAAAATCGTTGAAATGGGAGCAAAAAACATAAACACAAAAAAGAAAAAGGCCGAAGTAAAAAGCCATCCCATCATGTTATTGACAAAATCCTGCCACCACTCCCAATCGGAGCTGTAAAGGGGGATTTCCTTCACCAATTCGTTCGCAATTACAAATGATAGCAGTATCGCGCCAACCGTTGTCAGCATACCAAGCAGAAACACTTTCAGAAAAGAGCGATCAAATATTTGCCCCCCTGTGCGTTCAATCGCCGTGATTAGTTTTTTCACGTCTTGTCTTCCTAACCAATTTCCCTACGCCCTTGAGTAAAATATGGTGATCTTTTTAAAAAAGGCAAGAATTAATCTTACATTTACTCAATTATCCTATTAGATTAGCTGAAGAAATTATAATTAAAATCAGGATAAATTATGGCGGAAAAATTTGACGTACTGGGGATCGGCAACGCAATTGTTGATATTCTTATCCACGTGGATGACGAGTTTTTGAAATCAGAAAATCTCATCAAAGGAAGTATGCAACTTGTCAGTGAAGAAGAAGCCGCAGCGTTATACGCAAAACTTGGCCAGTGTATCGAATGTTCCGGTGGATCGGCAGCCAACACAATTGCTGGCTTGGCATCCATGGGCACCCGTACGTCTTACATTGGAAAAATCCGTGACGATCAACTGGGTACCGTTTTTCGCCATGACATCAACGCTATGGGAACAAATTTCGCAACGTCGTCTTCGGCCGACGGACCAGCAACAGCCCACTGCCTTGTGCTCGTAACCCCCGATGCAGAGCGCACAATGTGTACGTATCTTGGTGCCTGCGTTAATCTTACCGAAGCGGATATAGACGAAGAAATGGTGCGCGCGTCAAATATTTCCTATCTTGAAGGGTATCTCTGGGACCCGGAACCAGCCAAATCCGCCTTTAGAAAAGCAATAAAAATTGCCCATGACGAAGGCAACAAAGTGTCCTTAAGTCTTTCCGATCCATTTTGCGTTGATCGTCATCACGAAGAATTTCTTAAGCTCGTCAAAGATGGTGTCGATATTCTTTTTGCCAATGAAGACGAAATTAAAATGCTATATGGTACAGATGATCTGCAGGATGCTGCGCGCCGCGTTCAACAGGACTGCGATATGGCGGCGATTACCTGCGGTGCTGGCGGATGTATTGTCACCAGCAAAGACGAAATTGGCCATGTGCAAGGGCGTAAAGTGTCAAATCTGGTCGATACAACGGGTGCTGGCGATCTATTTGCTGCGGGCTTCCTTTACGGCCTCACCAACGGTAAATCAATCGGCGAGTGCGGTGCACTTGGTAATCTGATCGCAGGCGAGGTGATCACTCATCTTGGCGCCCGTCCCGATATTGATCTTAAAAAATTCGTCGAAGAGAATGCTTAACGGCTGAGCATGGGCCCAAGTTTCTTGCCGCTTAAAATATGAAAATGCAGATGAGGGACGTCCTGATGGGCATTATCGCCAGTATTTGCTATGAGACGGTAACCGTCCTTTTCTAATCCAAGTTGACGCGCTGTCTCACCGACAGCGCGGAAAAAGCCAGTGATCAGCTCTACAGGCGCATTCTTGGAAAAGTCTGTCATACTTACATATTCACCTTTTGGAATAACCAAAGCGTGCACTGGTGCCTGAGGGTTGATATCATTAAAGGCAAGCGCATGCTCGTCTTCATAGATTTTGTCGCATGGAATGTCACCGCGCAAGATCATGGCAAAAATGTTTCCGCTATCATAAGCCATCTGTAAACACACCTCTTGCTTTTTTCTCATCAATGCCTGAAAGCCCCTCGCGAGCGGCCAGCTCGCCGTACACATCTTTTGCGGTAATGCCCATATCTGACCACAACACCATCATATGAAAAATCAAATCTGCTGATTCTGAAATAGCTTCCTCATGGTCATTATGGGCCGCAGCTATCACAAGCTCTACTGCTTCTTCGCCGACCTTCTGTGCGATTTTTTTACGTCCTTTTGCAAAAAGTTGCGAAACATAGCTCTTTTCAACGTCGCCGCCCTTGCGGCTCTCAATCACCGCTGCAAGCTTTTTAAGAATTTCTGCATTATCTGTCATATCAAATCCTAACCTCTAGTCCGGCATCTGCCATGTATTTTTTGCATTCTTCAATTGTATATTCACCGAAGTGAAAAATCGAGGCCGCAAGAACGGCCGTTGCGTGGCCGTCTCTTATCCCTTCAACCATATGCTCCAATGTACCAACGCCGCCCGAAGCAATGACCGGGATTGAAACACTGTCAGCGATAGCGCGCGTAAGGCCAATATTAAAGCCGCTTTTTGTCCCGTCCCTGTCCATTGAGGTCAGCAATATTTCACCAGCGCCAAAATCAGCCACTTTTTTTGCGTATTCCACCGCATCAATACCCGTTGGTGTGCGACCGCCGTGGGTGAAGACTTCGTATTTATCGGGTCCTACCGATTTGGCATCAATGGCAACGACAATACATTGCGAGCCAAATTTTTCTGCCAGTTCGCGCACCAATTCCGGTCTTTTAACGGCGGCAGTCATAACTGATACTTTATCTGCACCCGCGAGCAAAAGCATTCGCACATCGTCTTCGCCCCGAACCCCGCCACCAACAGTTAGTGGCATAAAGCATTGTTCTGCGGTTTGTCTGACCACATCCAGAATGATGGACCGATTATCGCTTGACGCGGTAATATCAAGAAAGCAAAGCTCATCCGCACCGGCAGCATCATAAATCTTTGCCTGCTCGACCGGATCACCAGCATCACGCAGACCAACAAAATTGACCCCTTTGACGACGCGACCATCTTTAACATCCAGGCACGGTATGATACGCGCTTTAAGCATTATCCGTCACCTTTAAGCAGTGCAAGTGCGTCACGGATATCAAGGCTACCATCATAAAGTGCGCGGCCGGATATGGCACCTTCGATGGTGCCTTTTGCTTTTTGTGCCGCCATTTTTAGTATTTTAAGATCATCAATTGACGCCACGCCACCCGACGCTATCACCGGGATGCTGAGCGCATCGGCGAGCGCGATCGTGCTTTCAATGTTAAGCCCGTTCATGGTGCCATCGCGGTCAATATCCGTGTATATTATGCTGGTGACCCCGGCATTTTCAAATTTTTTACCAAGTTCAATAGCTGACATGTCCGATGTCTCCGCCCAGCCTTCAACGGCAACCATGCCGTCACGGGCGTCAATACCAACAGCAATTTTTCCCGGAAATTTTTTGGCGGCCACTATAACCAATGACGGGTCACGCAAAGCAATTGTTCCTAGAATGATGCGGCTAATCCCTTTTTCGATCCAGGTTTGAATAGTCTCAAGATCACGGATACCACCGCCAAGCTGAACCGGTACAGTGACGCTTTCAAGGATCGCGTCGACCGCCTCGCCGTTAACTGGCCGTCCGGCGAAAGCACCATTGAGATCGACAATATGAAGCCATTCACACCCTGCTTTTTCAAATTGGCGGGCTTGATCGCCGGGATCATCGTTAAAAACGGTGGCCTGATCCATTTCACCTTTATAAAGGCGTACGCAGTTACCGTCTTTTAAATCAATGGCAGGAAATAAAATCATATTTAGTCCAAATTCTTTGAATAATAATAGCCAGGAACAAATACGCCATTGATGCGCGCGTAGCGTTCTTTGATACCCCAGCGGTCCATTCCGATCCATTCACATATGGCAATGGCGGCCTGCTGATCAGACGCCATGTGACACTCGAGGGTACGGCAGCCTTTTTCATGGGCCACATCCTCTGCTTTTTGCAGCATGGCTTTGGCGAGGTTATGTCCACGCGCCCATGGGGCAAGGAAGAAGGTCTCAATACTGCCGCGAAATGACCCCGCCTCATTGTTTTTCGGTGGTTGCACCAGTTGACAGCACCCCGCGATCTGGCCGTCCATACGGGCGATGATCAGGGTCCTTTCAGGAATAATAAATACCCCCTTCCAAAAACTCTCCAGTGTTTTTTCCGGTGGCGGCGTTAACCAGTTAAATCCTTCATGAGCAAGGATCGCTACGCGTGTTGTTTCACAAAGTTCCAAAATATCCACATTGTCGAGCGATTTAACTTCTTCGACGCTAAGGCGCGGGCTGCTCTTTTCTTTCTTGTCTTCGCTCATATTAAGGTGACCACTGTAAAAAATTTGCAATGAGTTTGAGGCCTAGAGACTGACTTTTTTCCGGATGAAACTGAGTACCGAGAATATTGTCACGTCCGACCACAGCAGTAATATATCCCCCGTAGTCCACGTGGGCCAAGATGTTTTTTGGATTAGCGGCTTTAAAATGATAGCTGTGAACAAAATAAGCATGATCACCGCTTTCAATGCCATCGAAGATTGGGTGCGGTTGATCTATCTCGAGATTATTCCATCCCATATGAGGTACTTTAAGCTGATCGGCTTCGATTTCTTCCACGGTCCCACCGATCCAACCAAGACCTTGTGTACGACCATGTTCAAGTCCAGAATCGGCAAGAAGCTGCATTCCCACGCAGATACCAAGGAACGGTCGCGCCCGCTCTATCACCGCGTCTTCGAGCGCTGCGCGCATGCCATCGATTGACGTCAGTCCTGTCATGCAATCCGCAAAAGCACCAACACCGGGCAGGATAATGCGGTCGGCGCTCCTCACCTGATCAGGTGAGGATGTAACCACAATATCCACGTCCAAAGACTGCGCAGCATGCACCGTGCCTTTTTCCACTGAACGTAGATTGCCGGATCCGTAATCAATAATCACAGTTTTCATCGTCTAGTCAGACTTGTCGCCAAGCATGCCTTTTGTTGACGGGATCGCATCCGATTTACGTGGGTCTATCTCAATAGCTTGACGCATGGCACGGGCCAGCGCTTTATATGAGCTTTCGATAATATGATGATTGTTTTCACCGTACATATTTTCAACATGCAATGTCATCCCAGCACCTTGTGCAAACGCGCGGAACCATTCAAGAAACAACTCTGTATCCATATCACCAAGCTTATCACGACTAAAGTCCACATTAAATACGATGAACGGGCGTCCCGAAATATCAACCGAGCAGCGGGTACAGGTTTCATCCATGGGGATAATGGCGTTTCCGTAGCGGGTAATGCCGCGAAGATCCCCAAGGGCATCAGCCACGGCCTGCCCAACAACGATGCCGACATCTTCCGTGGTGTGGTGAAAATCGATATGGGTATCGCCTTTGGCCTTAAGTGTCAGATCAATCAGGCTGTGACGGGAAAGCTGTTCCATCATATGATCTAAAAAACCAATTCCGGTATCGACGTCATAAACACCAGATCCGTCAAGATTTACTGTTGCTGAAACTGATGTTTCTTTGGTCGTGCGCTCTACTGTTGCTGTGCGCATGATCTTCTCCTTTATTGGGCCATATCGCTTTTTCATGACATATAGCAGCAGTTTAATAGAAGTGCCAGTGTTTGGCGCAAAAGTTTGCATTATTTTGCATAATAATCTTTATGCCCCTTGACCAAATGTGAAAAATTCCCCACATGTTAATCTACCAATTTGAAAAACAGGGCTTGAACATATGGCAGATAATCCAACAGGATGGCGCGGCACGACAATCTTGAGCGTACGTAAGGGCAATAAAGTCGTAATAGTCGGCGACGGACAAGTTTCTCTTGGCAACACGGTCATTAAGGCAAATGCAAAAAAAGTACGTCGCATTGGTGATGGCAGTGTTATAGCCGGATTTGCTGGCTCCACTGCAGATGCCTTCGCGCTATTTGAAAGGCTCGAAGAAAAACTTGACCGCTATAACGGTCAACTTACCAGAGCCTGCGTTGAAATGGCCAAAGATTGGCGTACCGACAGATATCTTCGCAAGCTCGAAGCGATGATGGCGGTTGTCGACAAGGATGTATCATTGATCCTCACCGGCACCGGCGATGTGCTTGAACCAACGGACGGGCTTATTGCCATTGGTTCAGGTGGAAATTACGCACTTGCAGCCGCAATGGCGCTAATGGATCAGAAACTTGATGCTGAAGAGATCGGCAAACGGGCCCTCGGGATTGCCGCCGACATATGCGTTTATACCAATAACAACCTTACTGTTGAAACATTAGATATTAAATAATAGTGGAATTTTAAATGAAATCTTTTTCACCGCGTGAAATTGTATCCGAGCTGGACCGTTATATTATCGGTCAAAATCCTGCCAAACGTGCTGTGGCCATCGCCCTTCGTAATCGTTGGCGCCGTCAAGAGTTAACAGGCGAAATGCGCGAAGAAGTGCTGCCGAAAAATATTCTTATGATCGGCCCCACCGGAGTCGGAAAAACGGAAATTTCAAGACGTCTTGCTAAACTGGCCAATGCGCCGTTCGTTAAAGTTGAGGCAACAAAATTTACCGAAGTAGGGTATGTTGGACGCGACGTGGAGCAAATCGTTCGCGACCTGATGGAAATTTCCATTAGCCTGATCCGTGAGAAGAAAAGAAAAAGCGTTGTCAGCAAAGCTGAACTTTCAGCAGAAGAAAGAATTCTTGATGCGCTGGTTGGTGAAACCGCATCGGACGATACCCGTCAGAAATTCAGAAAAATGCTCCGCGAAGGCGAACTTGATGAAAAAGAAATCGAAGTCGACGTAATGGAAAGCCAAAGTTCAAACATGCCATCGTTTGATATTCCCGGCATGCCCGGCGCCAGCATGGGGATGTTGAACCTCGGGGATATCCTTGGTGGTCAGTTTGGCGGCAAGACGGAAAAGAAGAAGATGCCGGTTAGCGATGCCCTCGAGGCACTCACTAGCGATGAAGGCGAGAAATTACTTGATGAAGATGGCATCATCCGCGAAGCCATAGAAAATACTGAACAAACGGGTATTGTCTTCATCGACGAGATCGATAAAATTGCTGGCCGCGCAAACCGAAATAGCGGCGAAGTTAGCCGCGAAGGAGTGCAGCGTGATTTGTTGCCGCTTATTGAAGGCTGCACAGTATCCACCAAGCATGGTAACATTAAAACTGATCATATCCTTTTCATTGCGTCTGGCGCGTTTTCGGTTGCCAAGCCATCCGATCTCCTTCCTGAACTTCAGGGCCGTCTGCCAATCCGGGTTGAGCTTGACGCACTGACCGAAGATGATTTCAAACATATTTTGGTTGAGCCGGACTACAGCCTGATCAAACAATATGTCGCTCTTATGGGAACAGAAGATATCACCCTTAATTTCACGGATGACGGTATTGCGGCCATTGCCAAAATGTCTGCAAGTATCAACGAAAATGTTGAAAATATCGGCGCGCGGCGCCTGCATACGGTTCTTGAGCGGATACTGGATGAGATTAGTTTCGAAGCAACCGATATGCC
>CAXBLS010000014.1:0-37438 GCA_963976585.1 uncultured Kordiimonadaceae bacterium | reverse complement strand
CCGCCACCATTGATATTGCCCAGTTGCATCAGCGCAGTGACGCTGTCATTACCTGCACCGAGTGTGCCATTGACGAAATCCACTCCCGTCCAGGAACCGCCCGCACCCTCGCCGGTGTTGATGTTAACCGTGAGGTCCTCCGTGGCCGAACTCGCACTAAAGTTAACAGTATCGAAGCCCCCACCACCGACAATGCTGTCACCCTGACCGACGTCGTCAAACCGGTCATCACCGTCACCGCCATCAAAATAGTCGACGCCCGCCCCCCCGCGAAAGACATCGTTACCGTCCAGGCCAAAGAAGGTATTGCCTCCACTCGCGTTGCGACCATCAATCGTGTCGTTGCCCACCGTACCCGTGATGGTATAACTCTCGAACGCGTCGATGTGCAGGTCTACTCGCGAGCCATCGCTCAGGTAGACATACTCCGGATTTACGTTGTACAAGCTTTGAAAATTGATCTGCGTCGCCGTGCGCCCATCCGCCAGCGATCCAGAATAGTCGAGTGTCAGACTGTCCGTGCCCCCGCCACCATTGATATTGCCCAGTTGCATCAGCGCAGTGACGCTGTCATTACCTGTACCGAGTGTGCCTGTTACATGCTCCACTCCCGTCCAGGATGCGCCAGGTCCTTCGCCCGTACCAAGATTAATCGTCACACCTTCGATCTGAGCACTGAGATTAAAATTGACCGTATCTGTTCCAGTGCCGCCTGCAATCACATCGCCGAAACCAACACTATTAAATCTGTCGTCACCCGCACCACCATCTAAAATATCGATGCCTGAACCGCCATTGAGCGTGTCATTACCGCCCCCGCCAAAGAGGCCATCATTGCCATTGCCGGTAGTGAGGGTGTCGTTGCCTGAGCCGGCAATTACAAAAAGATTCTCGACGTTGGAGAATCTAACGCTGTCAGTGCCGCTGGTGTAGGTAAAGGCGCCGCTACTGATGGATGTGCTGATGCCAGCATTCCAGGCGGTTAGGTTAATTACTGCAGTATCGATGCCGGCCAATCCATCGAAAATTTCAGCGCCACCTGTCGGTTCAATCCAGACCAAATCATCGTTTTCTGTGAATACAGGGGGCTCACCCGCCAAGTCGTCGTCGATGATTGAAAACGTGGATTGGGCAAGGTACTCACTAGCAGATTGATCGGGAGAAGACTGAATGATCAGGCCAAATGTTTCGATACCTTCGTCGCTGCCATCATCGTTGATGTTGATGTCGACAACGAACTCGTCTTGACCAACTGCGAACGTGACCGGTCGATTCAGCCAGAAGTCATAGTCGTTGTTATTAGGACTACCCTGATTGACTGTGGTACTTATGTAAACAGTTTCTGATTGGTCCGTGTTATGTCTGGTAACCAGAAACGAAATTAATCCAACATCTTCTACCGCCGTTTGCGATGCAGGTGTAATAGACCAACTACCAGGCTGACCCCTAACATCAATAACTTCGTCGGGCGGATCTGTAGGATACGTCGGACCTGTTCCGCCTGGGTTCAACAGTAAATCTATTGGTGTGCCAGGGGTTACCCCATCCAGAAAAGCTATTGGTGTCCAATCTAAGGGACCTGTAAGGCCATCAGGGTCAACTTCTAACACTGTTCGTTCGGAGCCTCCCGCTGACCAAGCCTTCAATCGGACGAGATTTTCGACTAACTCTCCGCCTTCAAAAGCGGCACCAACAATATCAGAGAGGTCCAATTTATCTTTTTCGGCTTCGTCGTATGTGCCCGGATTATTGCCCTGATTAAAATCTCTAATCTCATCGAGATAACGAAAGCTTTGATAAGTTAGCAGTTCAGAAGCTTCAAAAACGAAAGTGTCAGCCCCCTGGCCGCCAATAAGGATATCAGGGTCCAGGCCGCCGATTAGTCTGTCATTTCCTTGATCCCCATATATTGTATCCCAAGCTTCTTCCCCATAAAGCGTGTCATCGTCTTCTGCTCCCTTTAAGGTATCGACACCTGTTCCACCGTAAATAATGTCATTGCCCTTGCCTCCATGTAGGTAATCACTGCCACCATCACCATAAATTACATCAACATCCTCTTGACCAAAGATTTTATCGTTGCCTCCTTCTCCCCTGAGTAAATCGTTTCCAGCACCGCCATATACTTCATCATTGCCGCCCCCAGCATAGACGGTGTCGTTTCCATCACCGCCTGCTATCCAGTCATCCCCTCTTTCTCCATATATAGTATCGTTACCACCTTGAGCATATATCGAATCAGGCTGATTTGAACCCTGGATACGCTCAGCGAACTCCGTACCAACGAAAACATCGCCAACATTTTCGATCGTTCGCTCAACAAGAATGTCGCTCCCCCAGTCGGCTGGCAAACGCGACAAGGCATTTTCGAGAACAATTGTGAGCTGACCGTATGCCTTGACAACAGCACTATTGATTACTTCCAACTGGTCTATTGCAATAGAAAGGTCTTTTACAAGGTCAACTTCCTGCGCCTGCAGGAATACATCTATCGATTCGGAAAGAGCATGTGCCCCAGCAATGTATTGCGGTGGCACCCCTATTTTGTCAAGTACGAACTTTAGCTTTGGCAACAGATCGTCGAACACGATCTCAAGTAGATCCTTGTTTTTTATCTGAATGGTAAGATCCGCTACGTCCCGACCACCAAACTCCTGTCCATCTCCGCTGCCTACAATATACGTCGAAAGGTCTGCAATTTCTCCATACAGCTTCCCTACCTCCAACGCGATTCCGATAAGCTCGAACAAATCACCCGCACCGACACTCGGCCCTGTAAGCCAGAAATCTTCCTGAACTCCAAAAAGAAGCTTCAGCCCTTCTTCCCCAGAAACGCCGTTGGCAATAAGTAAGTTATACCCATCAGCTAGCGCCGTGGTCTTTTCTCCGATTGTAAAGAGCCTATAATCTCCCGTTACGACATCGACCATGTTGCCGGTCAATTCCTTCAGCGGAAGCAAGTCTGCGGCTCCCATGCGGCCCCAGGTCGAGGTCATTTGATCCGCAAACACTTCACCCACTTCTGCAAAATCACTCAGTTGAAAACCGTCGTTGTTTGAGTCCACAATGGCGTCTATAATGGCTCGAATCGTTTCATCTAGCCTCTCAACAGATGCGAGATAACTGTCCGCAATCGAATCGCGCTCAAATATTACTGTCGTAATAAGTCCGTAACTTCCTGTGATGAAGTCTGCAACATCTTTAACGGATTCCAACTGACCTAGCGTTACATCCGCAACGTTGCCGAAAAATGCGGAGGTAAAACCAGTTGCCCCTTCAAACCACTCGTATAAACCAAAATCAGGGAGATCAGAGATATCTGCCTGGTACTCAGCACTTATTGACGCAATCTGCGCTTCAAACCAAACTTTTTCAGTGCTTGAAACTTCTTCAAGCGCATCACCAACAATAGTAATCTGATCAATTGAGATCTGTAGGTCGTCGTTAATGCGGGAAATCATTGCAGCCGAAGTAATCGCTCCAGATACATCGTAGGGTTCACCATCCCACAAATCAAAATAACTCAAAAATTGTAGAATTGAGTTTTTGCTGACCACAATCTGAGAAAGATAGCCATAATCTTCGTTCACTTGATCTGTAAGAAGATCTATATCAAAACTTCCATTTTGTTGAATAAAATCTCGCAGATACAATCCAGATGTGGATAGTTGAGTATTAGCGCTTTCAATAAAATCACTTGGATCAGTCCAGACCGTAGGCGCACCACTGGGGTTATAACCATCATCGCTGGTCGGTAAAGTTTCATTCAGCGTAATCTCGAAATGCAAATGCGCTGTTTCGCCAAAACCCGAACTACCCAGGGTGCCGATCTGTTCGCCAATGGCGATTGCGTCACCCACGGTTATAGTCGCGCCGTCTGAATAAGTTGCGGTATCTAGGTGGGCATAAAGGGAATAGACGTGTGTAACTGTCTGGCCATCGATGACGATTGGTTCGACCAAATCGTGTCGTACTACTATGTGGTTCCCAAATCCTGTGGTCGATGAACCTTGATCATTGACAACCTCTACCACCACACCATTGGCAATGGAATAAACAGGGTCACCAAGGTCGGTATTACCCCCATCCTCACCATTCCAGTCTTCGCCCAGGTGGTAAGTTGGCCCATTGCCAAAATCTTCTTCGGCATTAAAGTCCGATGCTACGTAGTACCCATCATCAGGCGTATCATCAAAATCCAATGCTGCAGTGAGAATTCCGGAGCCAAGAGGAAGGCGAAATTTATTGGCATTTAGTGGGAAAGAAAGGGGCATCTCAATTAATCCTTATTATTGATGCAGCCCAGCTATCTCTGATAGTAGAAGATCTGAAGCTTTCCGTCCTTGGCTCACGCCAAGTTTGGCAATTTAATTACACTTTGTGGTTTGATGGTATTACAGTTTTATTCTACAGTCCTATTGTACCTATGGGTGCTGCCAAGTTAACTGTATCCGAGCAACAATAGTGAAATGAAAAACTCAGCAGCCCTATACAAACGTTACAGATTTCCACCAGAAATCATTCAATATAAAATGGAGTGGGGTCAGGCCTATATTAGAAGCTTCTAACACAATACCTAACTATCTTTTGACTTTGAGCTTGAGCTTGATTTCTTTTTTCAAGGAAAAGGTGTCAGTTTTAGCATTTCAAATCTACCCAAATCAAAACCTCCTTACTTCATGACCATCTAATTTTTATGTCATGCTAAATCTACAGTCGCATCTTTTAAAAATCTTTAGATCAGCCCATTATTTACTCTTAGCAAATTCCATGCCAAAATCCCAATATGCTGAAATTATAGTATATTATTTTTTTAAATAAAAAATTTAAACAGCAAATGTAAAGTTTTTCGACAACTGATGAAATAGACGCTTGTGGATATCACACTCTAAGCTGAACATTGCGCCCGTTGCTGTTACAAGCGAAGTCACTTTGCTTTTTCCTAAAAGATCAATGGTGAAATGCCATTCTTCCAAACAAATCATGCACAAACTGTTGGAATGTCGTAAATATTTCGGCAACTTTCCATGCATGACCTTATTGGCCGTCACCGTTAGCTGGATCGTATGCGTCCAGCACGACCATCTAAAAAGTTTCAGTGAACTTCATTATCCTCAGATATTTTTATGAGGACAACCGATGGCATTGCCCACACATCAACAAGAACATATAGAATCCTGGCAATCGAGTGGTTTAACGCAGGTGACATATTGTCGCCAGCATAAGTTGAATTCTAAAACATTCTCTAACTGGTTACGGATTTATCGTTCCCAACAGGTCGCGTCTGCTGCGTCGACTTTGATTCCGGTTGAGATAAAACCTGAACCTTCGCCACCAGAGTTATTGTGCTTACGTTGGCCGCAAGGCCATACACTGGAGTTACCAGCAGATGTATCGCCACAGTGGCTGGGTGAATTGCTAAAATGTCTGGATTAATTGCCAATCCAGGAAAGATCTGGCTGGCGGTAGAACCGGTTGATATGCGTCGTGGTATTGATGGTCTGTCGATGGCGGTGCAGCAATCTTTGCAACATGCGCCCTGCGCAGGATCAGCTTTTGTGTTTTGTAATCGCGCCAATAATCGCATTAAGGTGTTGTTGTGGGACGGCACTGGTGTATGGTTGTGCCAGCGTCGTTTGCATCAGGGCAAGTTTGTTTGGCCGAAGTTGAATGAACGTTGTTTTACGATGACACAAGCACAATGGAATTGGTTGGTGGCAGGTGTTAATTGGCAGCGATTATCGGCGTTGCCACCGGCGCATTTGAAGGCCTAGAAAAAATGGCCAGAAGCCGCTATTCATCAGCAATTAGGCGGTGTTTATGGTAAAATAAACCCCATGAAAACGCTTGCTGAATTGGACCAGTTGAACCTTGATTCGGACACCAAAACTCAGGTGACCGACTTGGTTCAAATGCTGCTTGAGCAATCGCAAAATGAGGTTCATTCTCAGGCGCTAAAAATCCAAGCACTAACCATGGAATTGGCTTATTTACGCCGCATCCGGTTTGGCAAAAAGAGTGAGTCGTTGTCATCAAAACAAACCAATTTATTTGAAGAAACGTTGCAATCTGATTTGGCGGCTGTAAACGCAGAAATCGAACAGCTTGATCCATCAGCAAAAGCAGATCAGACCAAACCGCCACGTTCCCGTGCTGGTCGCCAACCATTACCCGATCACTTGCCGCGTATTGAACACCGCCATGAGCCGGAATCTTGCCAATGTGATCAATGTGGCCATCATCTGGTTAAAATCGGCGAGGATGTGAGCGAACAGTTAGATGTGGAACCAGCCAAATTCTTCGTTCATCGCCACATCCGTCCACAATATGCCTGCAAGACTTGTGAGACGGTTACCGCCGCACCGGTTCCGCCAGCCATCATTGATGGCGGCATGGCTGCACCCGGCTTGCTTGCCTGGGTGCTGACCAGTAAATACCTGAATCACCTCCCGCTCTATCGTCTTGAACAGATTGCTGCGCGTGAGCAAGTCACGCTATCGCGCTCAACAATGGCGGAATGGGTCGGGCGTGTCGGTTTTGCCTTGCAGCCTTTGGTCGACAGACTAAAATGGCATCTATTGCAAGGCAACACGTCGCATGCCGATGAAACACCGGTAGCGCAACTCGATCCCGGCAAAGGCAAAACCCGCAAGGCTTATTTATGGGCCTACCGCAGCAATGATTTGGAACCGGGGCCGCGCATCATCGTCTTCGACTATCAAGCCGGTCGTAGTGGCCGGCATGCGCAAAACTTTCTTGAAGATTGGCAAGGCCATTTGATGGTTGACGACTATGGTGGCTACAAAGCGCTGTTCTCTGACAAACAGGCAAGCCCCTGCATTGAACTGGCTTGTTGGACGCACGCACGGCGTAAATTCTTTGACTTGCACAAGGCCAATGACAGCCCGATGGCTTTTGAAGCGTTGCAGCGTATTGGTAATTTATATGCCATTGAGGCTGAAAGCAAAAACCTAACCATCGAAGAACGCCAACAACTACGCGTCGATAAAAGCCTGCCCGAGTTGGAAGCACTGCATGACTGGTTATTGCAAACCCGTGTACAAACTGCAAACGGGGGCGGCTCCGCTAAAGCACTGGATTACACGTTGAAACGCTGGGCTAGCCTGACTCGCTATGCGCAAACAGGTCATCTACCAATCGACAACAATCCCGTAGAAAACGTCATTCGGCCTATTGCAATAGGAAAAAAGAACTGGCTGTTCACCGGATCAGAACGCGCTGGCCAACGTGCAGCTGCGATTCAAACTTTGTTCGGAACTGCCCAACTCAACGGAATCAATCCATCTGCTTGGCTCGAAGAGGTGATCACAAAACTACCAACATGGCCCAACAGTCGTATCGATGAATTATTGCCACTAACATCGGAATTCATTGAAGCACTAACGCAGAAATAAGTACAGGCGGCGAGAACTGACGCTTACGCTGGATCATGTCTTTGATGCGTTTTATAAAGAAAATGGCGCAGGATAAAATTTACGCGTGTACGCAGACCACAGATCAATGGTAGGGCTGAATATGTAATCAAAACTATTGCCGAGATATGGTATGAGCAGGCAATTTTTTCTTCACGAGAGGGTCGTGAAATTGAAAACTCTAGGTTTGTGAGTTTTTATAATACTGTGAAGCCTCATGCAGGTATCGACAATATGACGCCGCATGGAAAATTGAAAAGCTAACTGCAAATAAAGCTAGTAATTCTCACATCTATCCCTCTATTTGTTTGCCGCAAAAGCAAAAAGCTAATAATTTTTCCATCAACCGTTGCCTCGCGCAATATTGTTACTTGCACTCTGCGATTCCCGTGCCTGCCCTTCTTCCATCGCTTTGCGTAAGGCATCCGTACCGTTTCTGCCCGGTGACACCTGATTTCTTATCATTTGCACGCCTTGATATGCAACAAAACCGCCCGTAGCTGCTGCGGCCATCGCACCACCACCGCTCAAGCCGCCAATGCCTGCCGGAGAACTTATACTACTCCCGGCAATAATTCCAGCCAATAAAGGGGGCAGTCTTGAAATCAAAACAAAGAATGCAACAGAAAAAATTAACATGACTCCCAATTCTTCAAAGTTCATCATGTTCTGGCTCATTTTTCCATAATAGTTGGACAAAAAATCACTGCCAATCCCAACGATCAAGGTCATTACTAATAACTGTATCCCTATACCTAACACTGTCTTAAAATAATTGATGGCAATATCTGTCGTCCAGCGCGCGCCACCAAAGCCAAGAAAGAAAACACCTGCATACATCAACACCCAGGCTGAAATTAACAGTAGCAGCATATTTACTGCGATTACAGTTAGAATTATTAAAATAATTAATGAGAGGATAAATCCAATGAAACTATCGACAGGATCTAGTAAACTTAAGCTCGAATAAGCTTGACGCCATATTTGAAAGCCTACATCCATAATATTGCTGTGACCCGCACCAGTTTGCCCCGAAGCCTGGTTACCCAATACCTGCATAGATTCGATAATGCTTCCAGCGATATTATGACCAGATACAGCATTCGCTAATAACCAGAAGAAAAAACCGGTAAAGATAATAAAACGGGTGAACTCAGCAAAGAAATCCCCGATATCTGCTTTGCGCAAGATCATCATGCCAAATGTCCAAACCATTGAAATTAACACCAACGACCAGAACAAGCGTATAGCTGCGCCCTCTATTATGGCATGCCAAGCTTTGGCTTTAGCCCCAAATTTATTGACAACTTGATCCAGGACGCTTTGATTGGTTGCCGGATCAATATAGGCCAAGTCAGCAAATGCAGTTGCAGAAAAGAACATTAAGAATAAAGCTGTTATAGAAACAACAGGATTAACTCTATACATTTGTTTGGCCTCCTAAATATTTCGCAAGATGCTTGTCTAAATTTCTACTCGCCATACCCTTCAACATCTGTTACAGACCAATTCTTTCTTTCCGGGAACTCAGATAGTTCCTTCTTAGACTCCTTAAGTTCAACCTGTCCATCCGTGTTATCACATCCAGTCAAAATCAAAAGTAATGCCGCAATAATGGTAATAATGATTATTTGAGTGGTTTTCATGATTGACTCCTTAAATCGAGAGTTAAATTAAAATATATCTCTTACATTCCATACTTTTCCTGCTGGCAAAATTTCAGGACTCAACCGCTTCGTTGCCGCCTCATGTGAAGCTTGCCACATGGCCTTTTGATCGACTTCAGCCTGATATCTTGCATTCTCTGCATTATGATGGGCAACCATTAAAGCGCGTATTTGCAATAGCTGGTTTGCTTGTTGGCTAGCAATTTGACTGGCGTATTGAATGGCTTCCAGCCGCCCTTTTGCAGTTTGTGCGTTTACTTGTAAGTTTTGTAATTCAACCGCGTTCGCTGCTATATCTGCTTGGTGTTCAATGCCACGCATCAATGCGTCATTGGCGTACTTCTGTGCCTGTGTGCTGTTTTCTTGCCCTCTGGTCATTTCCTTTAACTCATCTGCTGAGCATTTAACGCCCAACTTAAAACAATTTGATTTGCTGTAATAAGCTGCGTTTCTGTAGCGGGCTAAATAGTGTTCAACCCCGCCGCCTTGCGTATAATAATTAAGCATATTCTGTGCATGCGTTAATTTATTCATTGTTTGTTGGGCTTTTGACCAGACATAGGCGGCAGGTGCCGTCGTGTCTACAAGCAACTTTTCATAAGTCAGCAATTGTTTGTGATATTGCTGTATTTGTTTGCCCGTTTGTTTAACCGCCTCGAGTGCTGAAACCGATGTTTGCGTAATATTAGCTGTATCAATAACCGCCATCCCGCCCGCTTTAACACTGCCAACATGACTAACAGCAACGAGAATCAAAAGCCACTGAACAATAGATTTTTTCATCTTAAATCACTCCTCTTGTTAATAATCAAATGATTGATAAGGCTTAGAAAACAACATGTCTTTGGTAACCACGACATTAAAACGATAACCAGGCCTGATCTCCAGTGTTGGCGCAATATTGATATTTCTATTAATTAAACTGGCGGTTACTCGTCCCAACTGCTGACCCAAAGATTGGCTCATAATACTGCCCGCATTTTGTCGTCCAAATGCACCACCCGAATCGCGTTGACTGTATGCAGCGCCAGCAATAACCGCCGACATAATCAAGGCTGAACCAAAAATACGCGCATAATGATTATTGACCAGATCGTTAAATCCGGCTTGCCCCAACCCATCAGCACCCGGCATCGCGCCAATATCCATGGTCTTGCCATCTGGAAAGATAATGCGCTGCCAAGCAACCAGTACACGCGCTTGGCCAAACTCGACTTCACTGGAATACGTGCCGACCAGTCTTGATCCTTGCGGAATCAAACGCCACTCACCCACCGGTGAGTCATAAATATTCTGGCTGACTTGTGCCATGATCTGGCCGGGTAAACTGGAATTAATACCGCTAATTAGGGTTGCCGGTATCACAAACCCCGCCTGTAAGATATAAGGTGATGCTGGTTTTTTGACTTCGCTGTCCAACGTCCAACGTTCTTCATCGGTTGAAGAATCAAAGCGCGTAAAATCTCTGGCAGCGCCAGAATCATCCAGTAATACCGGCGCGGAATCATCCATCGCACCACCGCCGATTCCACCACCATTTTTGACTTGTTCCAACCGTGCGTGATAAGAAGCTGTCGGGTCTTCACGTGTTTGCGCGTCAATTTCTTGCCGGACTGCGGCCAGTTTCATCAACGTTTCTTCTCTTGATCCGGGTGCCGCATTAACATGGCTAGGCGATGATCCTGAACTCCTGGGTGCAATGACGTTAACATTCGTTGGCGCTCTCACGGCATCTTCAAACAATTGCTGTTTACGCAAACGTATCTGGTCTTGTTGTGCTGTATTGCCAGCATTAAAACCGGTTGCGTCAGGTGGTAAATCCAAGTTTTGTGGATAAGTGTCATAAACCTGATATTCTGACGGCAATTCGAGCATTTCTAGTGGCATGGCTGGTGCAATGATGCCGCCCTGATAGTCCTTCGTCATTAGTGAAGCAAAGGTGTCGCTGGATTGGACTTCATTGGCACCGTCATTGTATGAACCATTATTCTTAGATGCGCGATCCATCGCCACAAACATCATCAGCAACATAAAAACCAACATAATCCCGCCAAATATAAGAATCGGCAGATTATTAACACGCCGAACGCCGACACCTTTTGCGACCCTATCAGGCGAAGAATCGGGAGATAATAGCTTTGACGATGACATTTTTTGGCTCCTTTATTCCATACGTAACCAGTGGCCAGCGGGAAGAACCTTGCCGTTATCTGGCGTATAGGCACGGGTCAATCGTTGTTTATCAACGGTTAGCGAGAGTCGATAAATGCCACTAGCCTCATCAAGAATATAAGCCAGGGCAATGCCTTTATTGTCAGTTTCAGTCGTATCCATAGTTGCGAATTTTGATGGTTGGTGTTCCTGTACCGCATAACCACCACCACGAAGGTATTCTAAAAAGGCCACACCAAAGGAATCCTCTACTACGTGTTGCAACTCAAATCTTGTGCTGGCGGGTGGGTAATGTTGTAACAATTGGTAGGCTGCATCGCTGGCCATAACGTTGTTATGTGCAGAAGAATCATTTTGCACATAATTACCGTATTGGGTTGTGGCACAACCACCGAGAACAAATAACAAAACCAGAATTAGAATTCTCTCGCACATGATTATTCTCCTCTGGTAATCGTTACTCGATCCTGATTACTACCCACACCAGCAATCAGCACCGCTTTATCAAAAAGCGCATCCACGACATAGCGATCACCCTGCAAACGATAATTAATAATGTCAGTTTGATCTTTACTGAATACGCCGCCTTCTTTACGCAATAGCAATAAAGTTGGCGCTTCAGTCTGCGCCATGATTGAAGGCATTTGGATGATCGTTTTTTGACCATCGCTATAAACCCGAACAGGTTTCCAGGCCGCACTACCAGACACCTTATACGCAAAATCCAAGTCACCTAAATACTCGCCCGTTTGCGGCATGGTGCGTGAATTTCTTATCTCCAATGCGTGGCTTTCTCGTTTTTTTATCTCGTCCCATTTAGCCATCGCATCTTCAGGATAAGTAAAACTGACTCGCGGCATGAATTCACGCCGGTGTGAACGCAGCCGCATGTGGTACGTGCGCCGATTGGTCGTCACTACCAAGGATGTTTCTAGTCCGACATCCAGCGGTTTAACAATCAAATGCTGTACTTCAGCAACGCCCTGGCCGGTCACTGCCGGTTCAATCAACCAACGCGCTTGATCGCCCAAATGGATAGAATTAACCTGTTCGCCTGGTTGCAATTCAATATCGCAAACTTGTAACACCGCACACACGATGCTTGGCTGTTGCGAACCAAACAAGAAGCGGATGGAACCGTCTGGCCCGGCAACTGGCTTGGCACCTGTTGCACTATTGGCTTGCCATCTTTTAGCCAATGCAATGGCTGCTTGTTCTTGTGGGGTCAGTTCTGGATTCTTGTTGGTGAAGTACGCTTCAGATATCGCATCCGTTGATGCCGAAGCAGGCAGCATAAAACCGGCTAATAGACACAGTACAATTAAAGAGTGTGAATTTGTCATGATAGTGGCCTCTTTATGTTTGCTTTGACCAGGAGTAATCCTGGATGTAAATTCCTAACGGATTATTTCTGATCTGATCTTCTGTGGTGCTTTGTGTTGGCGGTTGGGTATAAACACGTAGTAATGCACGCATCTTAAATGGTGGTTCAGCCAAATGCCCTTGTCGGTCATATACCTTTTCTAACCAATCCACCTGCCAGGTCTCCTCTGATTGTGGAATCACCGATATGATTTCTACGTTTACCGTCTCTGTTTCTGCTCGTTTAAACGGACTGCTGTTCTCATGACCGTTAAACCATTCGTTAGCCTTTACAGTTGCCGGGTCATTCGTAGACAACATGGCATACGCCCTAAAAATTGCTTTTCGTTGCAACGCAATGTCGGGCGTGACCACACGCAAATCATTGATGAACGAAGCCACTGATGCATGGATGACACGCTGATCCGCAACAGCAGCCTTATCCGCACGATTCACCGCCACCGCCTCACCCAAATTATTAACTTGCACCACATACGGCACGAATTTAGACTGGCTCCCGATGTAAACAACACCACCAATCCCGGCCAGTGCAATCAATAAACAAAGCAGTGCCAAGATTTGCCACATATTGCGCGATGCTTGTACTGAGCGCATATGGTCATTCCAGGTGCGCCGTGCTGACAAGTAAGGGTTGTCGTTTTCACCTTCACGCCGACCACCTGCAATTTCTTCATCATTGATGCGCGGATTGTTACCCATTTTTAACTTAAAAAATTCCTTGATCGTGCTCATGTGGTCACTCCATAATCGGATAGTTTCAAGCCTTTAATTGCCAACCATTCTTTAACCCACGCATCGCCATACTTGTCACAAAGATTCTTGATGGTCGCAATGGATTCCTTATCAGTGGAACCCACAAAAGCCAATGCCAATGAACCAAGTGCCAGATCGTACAAGCGCCTACCATTCTCTGACACATAGTAATATTGCTGTTTTGGGATGGCACTGGCCAGAATTTCAATTTGGCGTGAATTCAGACCCATGCGCCGATAAAGCGCTGAAGCTTCTTCATCACGCGCAAACACATTGGGTAAGAATATTTTGGTGGCAGTGGATTCCACAATGACATCGAGAATGCCGCTGTTTGCAGCGTCAGATAAGCTTTGTGTCGCCATCAATACCAGGCAATTATTTTTACGCATGACTTTGAGCCATTCACGTATTTTGGCGCGAAACACCGGATGACCCAGCATGAGCCAAGCTTCATCTAAAATGATGGCGGCTGGCTGACCGACAAGACTGCGCTCAATGCGGCGAAACAAATACAGTAGGGTTGGAAGTGCGTATTTGTCGCCGAGATTCATCAGTTCCTCGATCTCGAATGTGGTGAATGACGACAGATTTAACCCGTCTTGCTCGGCATCCAGTAAATGTCCCATCGTGCCGTCAATCGTGTATTGCTTTAGCACTTCACGAATGGCTTCATCCTGTATGGTCATGACAAAGTCAGATAGCGTTTTTGAACCACTATCAAACATGCTTTGAATTGCGTAACTGACTTCGTTACGTTGTACCGGCGTCACCACAACGCCGTTTAATTCAATCATCATGCAAAGCCATTCCATTGCCCAAGCACGATCGCCCTTAGACTCTAGAAACTGTAACGGACAAAAAGACAGTGATTCATCGTCACCCGCCACGGTAAAATGTTGGCCACCGACTGCTTTGGTTAGCGGGTACATTGACATGCCCTTATCAAAGCAATAAATGGACATGCCTTTGTAGCGGCGCATTTGTGCTGCTATCAATGCCAAGTGCGTGGATTTACCGGCTCCGGTTGGTCCGAACATAAAGGTATGACCTAAATCACGCACATGCAGGTTCAGTCGGAAAGGCGTTGCCCCCTGGGTGACACAGTGCATTAAGGCTGGTGAGTTGGGTGGATACATCGGACAAGGCGCGTTATCTACTCCCGTCCAGATGGTGTTGACGGGTAACAAGTCGGACAGATTCATGGTGTTAATCAGTGGTCGACGTACATTCTCAACACCGTGTCCGGGCAAACTGCCCAAGTAGGCTTCCATGGTGTTTATCGTTTCAACCCGTGCGGCAAATCCCAGGTGATTGATGGCCTTTTCTACTTTACGGCCAGCTTCTTCCAGCTCAACCCGGTCTTCCATCATTAGTACAACTACGCTGGTATAGTAGCCTTGCCCAACAAAACCGCTATTGGTTTCAGCAATGGCAGATTGCGCGTCTTCCGTCATATTCAGCGCATCTTCATCAATGTTGCTGCTTTGCAGGTTAAACACTTGGTCAAAGAAGCCGCGAACCTTTTGTTTCCATTTCTTGCGAAACTTATCCAGATGCGCGACGGCCTCATGCGAATCCAGGAAGATATAGCGCGACGACCAGCGGTAAACACCGGGCAATTCAGATAACAGATTTAACATGCCAGGGGAGGACTCCAATGGAAAACCCTCAATGGATACCACTTGAACAAAGTTGCGACCAACTTTAGGCACCACGCCTCCCCACATTTCCTGCCCACCTAACAACGTATCCAAATACATTGGATTGGCAGGTAACACCATTGGATGGTCTTGACCTGTAATGCATAGCTGCAACCATTGCAAAAATTCATCGTGAGTCACGGTTGAACCATCTTCATTAACTTGCTTTTTACTTTTTAAGCGCGTCATGTCAAAAGCACTGGATAAGCGTGATTCAAAGTTTGCACATTCACGTTTAAAATGATCTAGTAAGCCCTTGGTTCGGGCTTCTTGGTCGGGTGCTTCGGTATCATCATCAAACATCAGATCAACAAACTTGCGCTGTGCCAACAAGGGCGGTAGATACGTTAGAGTCAGCACAAAGCAACTCTCATACAAAGTGCCGATACGCTCAAACAAATGTCGTCGCTCTTGATCTATCGCGGCTGATATCGCATCAGGATAGTTGGATACGGCTTCTGCTGAGTAACCCTGTGCCGGTTTGCGCACCGCATCGACATGAATCATCCAGCCATTGCCTAAGCGTGATAATGCTTGGTTAATACGAAATGACACTTCTTCGCGTTCAGTATTGGTACTGCTGGCCGTATCATCACCACAGATAATCCAAGCCGCCATCAACGAGCCATTCTTGCCAACAATCACCCCATCTTCGACCACTGCCGCATAAACCAATAAATCAGTAAAACCGCTCTCTGTTGAACGATGCTTATCCAGTTTGAATTCTTTGTCGGTTTCACGGATGCGCACAAACAATATCAACAGCAACAAAGCGCCAACGATTGCGATGAGGATGGTAATGGCGGGAATCATAAGAATTGCTTCCCTTCTTGATCGGTGTTGATATGAAAAGGCGTACTACGTGCCGGATAGTATTTCTTGTAGCGATATTGGCGCAGATAGACATGGCGCAGTTGCGGGTCATTCTTGGCCATTAAACGCAGTGCAAACAAAGCAAAAGTCCATAACGCAATACCAAACAGCGTGGCCTTGAGTTCCATGGCGACGAATATTGAAGTCGCTGCAATCAGGATGGAGAACATGACCAGTTCGCGATCACCGCCCATGAAGAGATTGGGACGGTTACCGGACTGGCGGATAGGTATAGTTCGTAGACCCATGACACAGCCCTCCCCTATTCGGATTTATTAGCGCTTGATGATTGATCTTGAGGTGTTTCACCGGGAATGACAGCACCACTAAACAGATTGGTCATGATGTTGTTTGCGCCAATCAGTAACGCCATCACCAGTACAATAAATATCAAGGTGCGAAAGAAGGCATTAAGTTCGCCGCCAAAGATCAGAATGCCGCCAGCAACAACAATACCAACAATGGATAAGGTAAAAGCAACAGGGCCGGTGACTGAATTTCTGAGATTAACCAACCAGGATTCGTAGGGTAATTGGCCGCCACCGCCGACTGACGCGAACGCACTTTCAGCCAGCATTAAAAGACACAAACAAAAAAGTATTGAGAAAAAACAAAAGGGTTGGGTATTCTTCTTAAAATGTACCATTTTCATTTGACGCTCCTGTTGGCTACTTACCGCTTGTTGATTTGATAACTTCCTTTTTTTAGACCTTCTACTTCAATAATCTGTTTGATCTCTCTGCCATTGGCTGTACGTGCGATATGCACAACCATATCCACCGCCTCTGCGATTAATGGCATGATGTCTTTGGGTGCTGATGGGTTACGTGAAATAAGGGATTCCAGTCGCGTCAAGCCGGACAATGCATCATTGGCGTGTAGTGTGGCAGCACCGCCTTCATGACCGGTGTTCCAGGCATCGAGCAAGTCCAAGGCTTCTGCACCCCTAACCTCGCCAACTAAAATACGGTCAGGACGCATACGCAAGGTTGTTTTGAGCAATTGCGTCATGCTGACATCGAGTGTGGTGTGGTACTGAACAGAATTCTGTGCGGCGCATTGAATCTCGCCGGTGTCTTCGATGATAAAAATACGCTCATCCGGATCATTGAGCACCATCTCAAAGATGATGGCGTTTATCAGTGTCGTTTTACCCGAACCGGTACCGCCAATGACTAGAATGTTGCGGTGCTGGCGCACGGCATCTTTGATGACATTAAGGTGTTTTGCTGACAGCACACCAGACTCGACATATTGTTCCAGCGTAAAAATAGCCACGGCTTTTTTACGGATAGCAAATGTTGGAGAGCTGACGACGGGCGGTAGTTGACCGGCAAAGCGAGAGTTATCGAGTGGGAATTCGCCTTCGATAATAGGATTGGATCGAGTAACTTCTTTACCGTGGAATCCGGCGACGGTTTTAATGACGGCTTCAGCTTGTGCGGCTTGAAGGTTGCCGATGTGTTCGATTCTCTGGCCGAGCTTCTCTTGCCAGATGCGACCATCGGCATTCACCATTATTTCAACGGTTTCAGGATCTTTTAGTGCACATAGTATTTCTCTCGCATCGCGCTCTAGTTTAAGTTTTGCGCGATCCTTAACGGTTGTAATGTGCTGTATTTGATTCTGCATTGTCATGTCAACGCCTCAAAAACTTTCACGTGACATCACAATATAACGTAATTATATTTTATGCAATACTTTTTTATAAGGTGTCCACAAACTTTTTATTTGTCTTTTTTTGACGACTTTAATAAGAATTCCCTATTCTTTTTATCCCATTGATCGACCTGATAAGCCTCAAACTCACTCAGTACAGCACCCTTCCATACAAATCCTTTAGGCAGATGCGTTAATTTACGATTAGCCAATGCCTCAAGATCTGCGGCCTCCATGTCTGAACTATCCAACAACATCGGCAATGGAGTTTCCAGCGCTTCAGCAATGGCCTCTGTGATTCTAAGCGATGGATTGGCTTTATCATTAGTCAGGTCGGTAAAAAACGAGATTGATACCCCGGCTTTTTCTGCTAACTCTGACTTGGTCATGCCCTTTTCACCGAGTATGCGCAGAATATTTGTTATTAATATTAAATTGTACATAGAGTCGCCCTGTTGTTTTTATGGTTAAGCTGCTTAAATTTGTCACCATTTCACGACAAACTTTTAGTTATTTTAATATGAATGAGGCATAATTAACTTTTATTAAGTATTTAGTGTGCATTAAAAACGATTGCAAATAAAACGAGTTATTTATCTTCTAACAAAACACATTTGATGCATTACAATATATCCATACAATTAATTCTCAACAACTAAATATACCAATGATCACTATTATTCAATCTAAAGAACTTATCAGATGGTAGATAAAAAAAACAAAACTAAAAAAGCGCACAATGCACCCAAGGGCGCAACTGAGATAAACATCAATCTTATCAGTGAAGATAGCAACCAGCCAAGAAAGGAATTTAACAAGGACACATTAAATGAATTAACGGAAACCGTTAAATTACGCGGCGTTAAATCACCGATATCTGTGCGCCCTAACCCAGACAAGCCAGGAACCTATCTCATTAATCATGGCGCTAGGCGTTTTCGTGCAAGCATTAATGCTGGGTTAAAAAAGATTCCTGCGTTTATTGATACCGATTACAGTGAAGCCGACCAGGTGATCGAGAATCTGCAACGCGATGATTTAACCTCCCGAGAAATTGCTGACTTCATTGGACGACAACTTGCCGCCGGAAAAACCAAGACCGCCGTTGCAAAAATGCTTGGCAAGACCAATCCCTATATCACCATGCATGCCACGCTGCTTGATCTGCCTGATCCTATTGCAGATATATATCGATCAAGCCGCTGCATCGATGTCACTGCCTTGTATGATTTAACACGGCTTTATAAAACCAACCAAGAAGATGTGACGGATTGGTTAGCACTGAGCACGCAAGAAGAAATATCACGCTTGGACGTGCATCAATTTAGACGGTTTCTAAAGCTGAAGAAAACACAGGCCTCTATCTCTACGGATGATCAGGCATCAAGCACTGAAGACCAGACCAGCACCACGTCTGATACACAAAGCAAACAAAAGCAGCACGCTCCAGCATCATTACTCGACTCGATTTATAACCTCATAAAAAAAGACAAGCGCGAACCTAAAGTACTCATGCGTGATTTATCGAGCGATGATAAGAAATTAGTCAAAACCAAGATCAAAACTTACTTTGAAGAAGGCAAGAATTGCTCAAATATCGCACAATTCATTATCAGCGCCCTACAAGATGGCCGATTTGCAACCAAAGGCAGTGGCGCACTGCAATTGATTGCCTTCTTGTACGGCACAGAACAATCTAAGTCCTTCGATCTATTTAAAATACTCGATGAGATCGCGAACAACCCGGAAGCAGGATGATGTTTTGCATACTGATACAAAACATTAATAACACCTATTACAAAAAACCAAACAATGCACTGTAAAAATTCAAGATGAAGACACCCCAAAAGCAACGCATCATTGTAATGAACGGACAAAAGATTTTACAAACACAAAACAATAACGAATGGGAAACAACCGGCGCAATCAAGAAAGCTGAAGAAGGCATCAAACCAGGGGTCTATAATATTTATTTAGCTAAAGAACCCAGCGATAAAAACCAATACGAAGGAACAATCCTTCTTATTGATAAAGACAATGGTGTTTTTTATCAGCAGATCAAAAAGGATTTTATTGTGCATCAATTGAAGGCTGTTGATATCAAGCCTGTTGCTGGGAAGGATGTGGTTGTTCGGTATGATGAGAAGAAAGTTACGTTGACCCAAATGGGCGCGCTTAAAATGAAAAGGACGATAAAAATATAGGTTCACGGAGTCAGCCGAGGCGACCTGGCTCGAACAAAAAAATCTCCGGAAAAATGGGGTTGATTCAAGTCCTTAACTTTCTTTCGGTCAAAAGCAGTTTGACTTACATACCTCGAGTGAGGTCTAAAACTTTTTGGCAGAATCCCTTTAATTCTTCATCGGAAGTTTCTTCACTGGTATTATTCTGAATTTCTGCATGATTATTGCTGCGTGAATATTCATTAATATCCCGCAAATCTTCGAGAGCGCCCTTGTAAGGGTACTCGTCTAGTGCATCATCAAGTTTACGGATAATCTCTTCCAGATTGGCGGCTTCCCCAAAAAGCTCCGAATCACCTTTGCGGTAAAAATCTTCACATACTGTACGCAAGCGAGTTCTAATATAACTTGGCTCGTGCGGCTCACCTTCTATAAATTCTTCAATTTTCATTCGTTCAGTAACATGTCTTGGTTGTGTGGCTTCTTCAATGTTTAAAGGCGCAATGGTTGTGACGCCGGGAGCGCCAGTTTGAAGCGCGATAGACTTAATAATGCTGTGGTCAATCTTGTCCCACAAAAGCCGTAAAAAGCCTTTGTCATGTGAAAGCACAATAGTTTGCTTCGCTTGTCCGCAAAGCTTCCTAATTTCAATGGCAGTAAATTGACGACGAAAATTATCTAAACTGGTGAAAGGATCGTCCAGAACTACAATAGTTTCTGCCAAATGCGGATCTGCGTTAATTCTGGCTAAAAATAATGCCAGAGCCAAAGTGGACTTGTCACCTGCACTCAGTGTATTGCGAAAACTAGGCTGGTCAACGGCATCTGATGCTGCATTGGGGGAAACAGGCACATCATTTATAATAATTTGATAGCTTGCCGCAGGTTCCTTTCCTCTGTAATTCGGTTCCTTGTAATCAATCCTAAACCCCGCATTGAGTCGTTTTAGATAAGCATTAATGGTAGTGCCAAGAGAGGCAGTTATAGAGCGTCCATGCTCGGTCAAGGCTTCGCGCAGTTCGTCTTTATGTTTTTTTATTTCTTCCTTACGCGCATTACTTTTCTGTAGCTGGTCTACGGTTTCAACTATATCCGTTTCATAGCGTCGCTTAGTTAGCTGCAAGTGTTTCAGATCACCTTCAAGTTTCGGTAGCTGGGACAGGTCTAGGTTACCTTTAAGTGTTTTGATCTGTTCTAGGTAAGCAGTGATTTTTTTATTGATTTGTTGAATTGTTGAGCGTCCATCTTCCCATGCTTCAAGAGCCTCCGAAAATTTTTCAGACACAAGCGCATCTGTAAGATTGGTTTGTTTTTCCTGAAAAAGATCATCTACTTGTGCCGCTGCCTGTTCCATCTGTTCAATAACTTCAAGCAGGGCTGATGTATCGGAGGCTTCCAATTCTGCCGCCTCTTTCCAATATTCATACTGACGTTGATTTTGTGTACTCAATTCTTCAAGTGCATTACGAAACTCTCCTGTTTTGTACTTGGCAAAAGTTTGTCTAGCTTTTCGTACATTTTTAGAGAGTCCTTTATAGCTTTCGCTGAAAAAATCTTTATAAGCATCAACTAGCGCTCTGTCCTGTAAAGTTTGTCCGCAATAGGGACAATCTCCCGTTTCAGGAAATGCCGTTCCTATTTCAAGCCAGCTTTCATGCGTCATCTGTTCTGCACCTTCACAGTTATGCTTGGTCACGTGTGAGCGAACTGCTTTTAGGGCATTTTCTGCAATTACATCAATGTCCGCTTCCAGTATTTGTTTGAATTTTTCTGATTCAGTTGGTACAGGAAAAAACTTTGGTTCGCCTGCTGCTTTAAGTTCTTTTGTTTTTTGAGCGCGTTGAAATTCTGTTTGTTTGCTACTTATGACTTCATCAATGTTTTCCTGTTCTTCAAGAGCCATAAAATCATCTACTGACATCGCAAGCGGTGCCATGATGCTACGGATAACGGCTTTTAATTCAGTGTCGGCATTTCTGATTGTCTTATTATTCTCATTATTTTTATTGTCTAAATCCACAATCTGACGGACAAGCCGTACTCCTTCTTCACCAACAACTAAGCCGTACTGCTTTTTCAAATGTTCGTTGGTGACAATATCCCCAGAAAACACATTGTCGTTAATAAAGACACTGTCATAAATGGCTATCCGTGGTCTAAGGCCTGTCCATGAGCCATTATTAAAATTGGCAGTTTGGTCTTCAACTTGCAAAACCGCTTTCTGTTCTGGCCCTCCTGCAAGAGTTTTGCGGCCAATAATTATTTCAGGGACTCCGGTTGTCAAAGAACGTAATATATCGGCCAAGGTAGATTTACCCCAGCCGTTTTCTCCAAAAACCAAGGTGCATTTTCCAAAAGCAGCGTGGGCAACAGATTGAGCTTGAGCAAAGCGGCCTATATTCTGAACATATTTAAATTCTTGGAGCATAAAAGTTCTTTCCTTACAAATTGGGCTATTTGTTCAGCGCAGAAACTCAAATGCCCACCATAGATTGAAAGCTGCTATATATTTTAAAAACATAAAACGTCATTCAAAAAACAAATCGCAGACTCTCAAAAAAGTCATTAATAACCCCAATCCTCATACGCCAACGGCTCACTTTTCAATAAGTCTCTGCATTGCCGCCAGTTTGGTAAAAATTTGTCCATAAGGTACTTGAAGTTGTCATTATGGTGTCTTTCATGCAAATGAACGAGTTCATGAACAAGAATGTATTCAAGGCATTCGGGTGATTTCTTGGCAAGTTCTAAATTAATCCAAATTCTACATTCAGCAATATTGCAGCTTCCCCATTTTGTTTTCATTTTTTTTACGCCCCAACTATTAGCTTCTTTGCCAACTACAGGCTGCCACTTGTTCAAAAGCTGAGGGATAATTTCCTTGAGCTGCTGTCGATACCAATTATTTATCACTAACGCCCGATTTTCCTTACTTGTCCCAGGAGAAACATACAAAAGCATTCTTGCATTGTTTTTCAAAGAAAGCGTATGCTTTCCACGATGTTCTACGACATCAAGAATGTAACGTTTCCCTTGATAGTAATGGCTTTCTCCGGAAACATATTCACGTTCGGTTTGACGGGGTTGTTTTTTAAATTCTTCTTGCCGCTTTTTAATCCATGATAGCCGCGAAACAATGGCAAGGCGTACATTTTCATTTGTTATATGTCGCGGGACTGAAACCCGAACACTACCTTCAGGAGGGTAAACACCAAGGTGTATGTTCTTGATGTTTTTTCGAACAATTTCAACCGGTATATCGGAAACTGTGATGAACTGACTAGCGATATTCATATTGATTTTTTACCAACTCCAATATTTCATCCAGACGATTATCGTCATCAAGCTCTTCACTAATTGCAGCGGCAATTTCACGCTCTTTTATCCGGTTTCCTATCCAATCAGCTTTTTTTGTATGTCTTACAGCAGTATCAATCTGAAGCGCTAATGCTTCATTTTTTTCCAAATTATCATAAAGCGCCTTTTTAGCCGATGTATTGATCGAAGCTGGGTACGCGGAAGAATTAATACCTCCAGCATTTACGACTTGGACAGACAGCGCCTTTACTTTTTCCAGGTATTCCTTGTAATCAATGGCTTGTTGTCTGCGCTCTTCGATAAGTGCATCAAGTAATTCGGACATTTTTTCATAGTATTTAGGATTAACAGCCTGTTCATCGATGATAACTTTACGCAAATTGTTCTCGATAGTTTCAGCCATGGTTTCTTCATTGGCCTTCATCGATGCTGGCATTGAATCGAGCGCACCTATGCCTTTTTGAACAATCAGGTCGATCAGTCCAAGTTCTTCAAAATCTGCAATCACTTCACTGTCTTCAGCCCGTATATATGTATCTAGTAAATGACGCATGGCAGGCTCGTAAAGCTTCATGTCGACGTAATCACCGCTTGCCAGCTTAATCTCTTCACGAACCTTATTAAAGCGTTCAACTTCCTGCTTGATTTTTGCGGCTTGCTCAGCTGTATAACCTGCGTCCTCAAGTTCATTGGCAAGGTTTGCGTAAGCTCTGAGTAAACTTGCCACCGATTTATAAAGCGTAAGACGTTTTGCTTCATTAGTACGCAGATCATCGGGTTTCGCAGTATCACCACAAAAATAATGAATATATTCTTTCTGACCTTTTGGTTCTAATACCGGCTCACACAGGGCTTTAACAGTTTCTCTTGCTTCCTCTAATTTTTCTTTTGCTTTTTCCAGTCGGTCAGACAATAGCCCGGCAACATCTGATGCCTCATACGCATCAAAAGCACCGCTGGTGTAATCACCAATAGCACCTTCAAGACGGTGAAACAGGTCTTTATAGTCAATGATATAACCATATTCCTTGTCTTCACCATCAAGGCGATTAACGCGGCAAATAGCCTGAAACAGGCCATGATCCCGCATTTCTTTGTCGATATACAGATACGTCGCTGATGGCGCATCAAAGCCAGTCAAAAGCTTATCCACCACGATGAGCAATCTCATTTGCCCTGGCTCATCTATGAATTTCTTTTTTACCTGTTTTTCGAATTCTTCCGCCATAGTCATGGCTTCATCTTCTGACTTCTCGAAGTATTGCGCTAACATGCGGCGGTATATTTCATATTTGCGAAGTTTTTCAGTCAGACCTTCGCCAGATTCCTCTCCCTTTATATCTGCCGGTGAAGGTTGGTAGCTCGTAACAATGGCACATTTACCTGAAAAATCTGTTTTATTAAAAATCTCAAAAACCTTGCAGGCTTGATAAATGCTGGAACAAACAAGCATTGCATTGCCACGGCCATCCATGAGCCTTGGCTTGGTCTCCATATCCATCAAAATATCGTTGACGATTTGCTCTAGCCTGTCCTGACTGGACAACACTTTTTGCATTGTGCCCCATTTGAGTTTGAGCTGAGCTCTCGCCATATCTGAAAGCCCCTTGGTTTTAAGATCAAACCATTGATCAACTTTCTTTTGGGATGTGACATATTGATCGATATCCCGCGCTTCGTAGCGTAAATCGAGCACAACGCCATCGGCCACGGCCTCATCAAATTTATAGGTGTGAATAAAGCTGCCAAAAATCTCGATACTTTTTTTCTTATCCGCTTTCAGTAAAGGCGTGCCGGTAAAACCAACAAACATAGCATTGGGTAAAATGGCTTTCATGGCGTCATGCAACTTACCGGATTGCGTGCGGTGACATTCATCGACAAAGACAAAGATATTTCCCTTTGCGCTAAAATCTGAAGGCAGACTAGCCTTTAATTCATTAATAAAATCTTCGGCAGCTTCACCATTTTCATCTTCTGACTGTCTTCCGAATTTATGTACCAGTGAACAAAGAAGCCATGGCGTTGTTTGGTTAAGCGTGCTGATGAGATCAGCCCCGTTTTTTGTACGATAAATTTTCTCTTGCACACCTGTAAACACAGTTTCAATCTGTTGATCAAGTTCTGTACGATCCGTAACAACAAGAACCCGTGCATCTTGGACATTCTCACGTATCCATTTGGCCAGCCAAACCATAGTCAGGCTCTTTCCTGAGCCTTGCGTGTGCCAAATAATGCCGCCTTCTTTACGCTTCACATGCTCCTGAGCGGCTTTAGTCCCAAAATATTGATTATGGCGACAGGTCTTTTTAACGCCTGCATCAAAAACGATAAAATTGTGAATGATCTCCAGAAAACGTTCCTTATTGCACATTCTGCTGATTTGAAAATCAAGCGGATTGCCGAAAGGATTATCAAATTCTTCCTTCCATTGGTAATAATGCTTTTCGGATGTTTCGATGGTGGCGTAACGAAGCCCTTCGGTATTGTTACCGGCCATCACAAGCTGCATAGTGGTAAAGAAGTTACGAATGAAAGCTTTTTTCTGATTATCAAGGTTTTGGCGAATACCTTCGCCCACAGATACACTCGAGCGTTTAAGCTCGATTACGCCTAGGGCAATGCCATTCACGTAAAGAACCAAATCAGGGCGTTTTTTATTCTCACCCTTGATTGAAACTTCTTCAGCAATGGCAAAATCATTTTTAAGTGGATTTTCCCAGTCGATTAGCCAAACCGTTTTATTTTGCTCACCCGCGCCTTCCTTGACCTTCACCCCATAGCGCAGCAGAGTATAGACTTCCTTATTGGCCTCATAGAGATGTTTGCCGTCACCAAGAACGCTTGCATGTTCCAAAGCGCGGAAAGTTCGATTAATCAGAGTATCGCTAATCCCGCGACCAGACAGCCATTTACTGAGCAAGCCTTTTTCAATATTGCTGTTATTTTCCCGGTCTTGCCAGTTACCAAGATAATCATATTGAAGATGATCACGAAACAGCTTCACGATTCTGTTTTGTGTTTCTCTTTCCCTTTGGCCGATTTCTGGCATGACTCCCCCAAGAATTCTAATTCTTAAATAACTTAAAGCTCACTTGATAACGGTAAAAATCAATATTGCTGGTTACGCTCAACGCACGGCGAAGGCGTAGATCATCTTCAAGAGCGATAATCACACCTTTGACGCTTTGATCCTCCTCGACAAGATCTTCAAGGACAAAGCCCATATAGCGCTGCACTTGACCGACAACGGCATCACTGGCACGGCCTCTTTTAAGCTCCACCACCAGATATTCTTTTTTGTCTTTGCTGAGCGCCAGAATATCAATCGGGCCGGTATCGCTTGGATATTGCCGACCAACGATTTCGCCTTCATCCTCAACGATATCGTAGTTTCTGCCCAATTCTGTATTTGCCCAATTTTGCACAAGAAAATCTTCCAGATGCTTTTCAAGAGCAAAAACGGAGGGGTCTTCGACCAGCTCATCGGTAGAAATTAATTGAGTCGGTGCATTACCGGTGAGTAAGCTTTCAATCTCTATGCCGTATTTTGATATATTGCTGACCGTGCCGATGGAACCAGCGGAATTTTGTAAGCCCTGGCTCATCTCACTACGGTCAATCGTTTTGGGATACCACTGCACCTTACGGCGGTGGGGCAGAATGCCGCCCGGCGCATAGGTATAATCCTCAATCACTTCCCCCACCAGATAAGCACCATCACCATTGGGGCATAAAACAAGATCACCGTTTTTGATACCCTTGCAAATCGTATGCAACATGCCACAGGCTAGACCAGCCGCAACCTTGCTTTTACCGAGGTTGCGTTCAAGGAAGGTTGGGATGAAGGTTTTATTAAAATCACGCCAGTTTTCAGGAAGCTTGCCGGTCAAATCAAAATCCATATCCCAGTCACCACCGATAAAATGCCCGTCAAAGCATTCTTTGGCATAGGTGCTTTTGCGTCCCAACATAATGCGGTAATAACTGCGTGCGATGGTCATGGATTACGTCCCGTGTAATCTTTGTTGTTCTTGAATGGGCGCGACCACATCAACAAGGCGCGTGCGCCCAGTGAGCAATTCCTGCATCATGCCTTGCTTGATGGCTTTGGTTTTATTCAATTCTTTAGTCTGGTATGCTAGCTCAATATCCATCGCATCTAATGCAAGTGCAATTTCTTTTTGTTCCGCAATATCAGGGGCGAGAAATTCAAAATTCACAAAATCTTTCTGATAAAGATGTGTGATTGTGGAGCCTGCTGTAATCTTGGCAAGAAACTCATCAAATACTCTTGAGCTGAGGATATAGTATAAAAATAAGGGATCAAATTTATTATTAATTGGGCGGATGACAAAAACACCGCTATTTAATGTGGCAGGAAGTTCTAAGTGATCAACGTAACCGACTTTTCCAATAGTTCCGTCTTTGGTTAATAGAACGTCGCCTTCTTTAAGCTGGATATTCCTGTCCTGAACGTAACGCCATTCATCGACAAAATGGCATGTAGACCAATTGACTCTTCCACCGACGAAATCAGTACCAGTCACCAAATAGTATGTACCTGAATCAAGATACTCTTTCGTTGTTAAAGCTTGCCATCCAATGCGAGCTTTCAAACTAGCGTCATTTTCTATTCGAATGAGATTCCATTCACCGCCAAAACCCGGTAGGCGTTTTTTGCCGGTGAGGAGTTGTTGCATGGTGGCGGTTTTGATATCGCGCTTTTTGGCAATCAGCTTTTCCAGCGAAACAATCAACTCATCTACATCGGATAAGGCTTTGGCAATTTCTTTTTGTTCTTCAGGAGGAGGAAGCTGAAACAATGTCTTCTTAAAATCTTCCATGCCGACAAGATTTGGCATTGCCCCACCATGCGAACTATCAACTATTCTATCTTGGATGTAAGGAGACTTAAAAAGCAAAACAAAGTAATCAAGATTCACATTATCTTTGAGCGTAATCTTAAGCAGAGCCTGATTAATAATTCCTTCTGGATAGTTTTTTGGAATCTTAAATATTCTACCGATTGTACCTGAGCAACTGACTATTAAATCTCCGGCATTAATTTGAAATCTACTTAATTCCGTATACTTGTCTTTATCAATAAAATATCTACTTACATCGACACTACTGGCAATCGCATGCCGCTGTTCATAAACGGCATAACCGGATTTAACAAACGATTCCTTTTTTAGTGCCCCGCCAAACGGCCCCCTCACAAGACCATTTGCAGGACATAACATAGCAAGAGTTTTGACATCCCAATCCTCTGGAATTTCACCGACTTCTGTTTGTTTATATCCTGGCTTTACCATGACAATCCCATTTTTTTCAGGTGGTCTTCAACAAGGCCGGTATATTTTTCAACGTCTTTGCTGAGGGATGGCAGGGTTTGCGCATAGCGTTCCTCCAAAGTTTTGACGCGGCTTGCCAACTGTTGCGTCATACGTTCAATTTCCTCGATAATTTGCGTCTCTACGATCGCAAACCATTTATCTTGGACGATCAGCTCTTTTAGTTCAGCTTCTGGGATGGTTGGGATTTTTTTGAACACCAGATTGTCCAGCTCATCTTTCGCCGCCTTGACTGCCGATTTGCAAGTGGACTCCTCATTGACCAAAGCGAGGCATTTTTTCAACGCCCCAATTTCATCCTGATCCTTTGATACTTTGATGCGGTCGGTTATGCCTTTTTTGGAGAGATTGCCTTTGTCATTTTTGGCTGCTTCGACAAGTCCCTCATCGCCGCTATTTTCTTCAACAAAGCTTTCCAGTTCTTGCGTGGCCGTTTCGAATTTTGTTTGAAGCTCATCAAGGGCGCTTTGCTTATCCGCGAAGTAACGGGCAATCACCAAGGCAGGTGGCAGGATATCGCTTTTATAGCGTTTCTTGGATTTGGATGCACCGAATTCAAAATCGTGTTCTTCCTTATAAACAGATTTGCCGTTTTTATCCTTCACCGGCACCAATTGACGCACAACATTGGCGGCTTGCCAGTCATCTTGGGTGATCATATAAACATCGTCTTGCATGGTTTCCGCCCAGTAATCCATCAATATTTGATAGATATCGTATTTACTGAGCAGATCAGCATTAGCAAATCTGGCCAGTAAATCTTCTGAAATATCGAAGATTAGCTCTTTCGGGCTGTCGCCGGTGTTGATTGCCGCAAGCTGTGCCTCGTGTTGCGCCTTCCAGCCGTTAAAAATCGTCAGGCTTTTTTCTTTAAAGGCGGTGAATTCAGAATGGCCAAGAATAGTGCTCTTAACGTCTCTTTCTTCAACCAAGGCATCGGAATAGCCTGCGCGGAGGCTGTCTTTAAACAATGTCTTGCGCATACTTGGGAACACGTCCCAATAATTCTGGAGCGCATCAATGTCCCGGTTTGGAATGCCTCCATTCAGGTGGGCATCCAGATCATGGATATCTTCCGGTTCGCTGGAATCGATATAGCGCGGGATGTTGAGATTAAATTCATTCTTACCGGCAATTTCATCATAGGGTACAAGGCGAGAAAAACGATCAATCACCAACTGTTTATTAAATACATCAACGATTTTGTGAATGTCCTGAGCGCGAAGGCGGTTTTTATTGCCGTCCTTCATGAAGCCTTTGCTGGCATCGATCATAAAGATCGGGCGTTCCGCTTTCGCATTTTCTTTATCAATAACGATGATGCAGGCGGGAATGCCCGTGCCATAAAACAAGTTTGCTGGCAGGCCAATTATTCCTTTGATATAGCCCTGTCGAACAATATTGCGGCGGATATCAGACTCGGCGTTTCCACGAAACAGCACGCCATGGGGCAGAATGATTGCGCCTTTACCTGTGCTTTTTAAAGATTTAATGACGTGAAGCAAAAAAGCGTAATCGCCGTTCTTTTCTGGCGGCTCACCATATTCAAAACGTTTGAACTGATCTTCGGAGACATTGATACCGCTGCTCCATGACTTCGACGAAAAAGGAGGATTGGCCACGGCATAGTCGAAGGTTTTCAAGCTGCCATCATCGTTTATCCAATGCGGATCAGAAAGGGTGTCATCCTGCCAGATGTCCGCCGATGGGCAGTCGTGCAAAATCATATTCATTTTTGCCAAAGCTGCGGTGGCGTTATCATTTTCCTGGCCGTAAAGCGTTAAGCCATTTGGCGCTGCATCGTTCACTTTCAATAATAGCGAACCCGATCCACAGGTGGGATCATAAGCTGTTTCGTCTTGACGTGTTTCTTTGCTAATATCTAAAATACTGGAAAGAATACGTGATACTTCCGATGGTGTATAAAACTGACCTTTGCTCTTGCCGGATTCTGTTGCGAAATGGCGCATCAGATATTCATAAGCATCACCGAGAAGATCATCACCTTCGGCTTTATTTTTTCCGAGATTTATGTTTTCGAAGATTCCGATTAGGTTCGTTAGCCTATCGACCATTTTTTGGCCTTTGCCTAAGCGCTCTTCGTTATTGAAATCGTTGTCCGGGCTAGAAAGCCAAGCCATGTCATTCTCTGTTGCCAGTTTGCCGATGATTTTATTTAGTTGATCGCCAACGTCTTTCATATTCTTCTGCGCGACCATATCGGCGAATGAACCGCCTTCAGGCACAAATATGGGCGCGTGTTTCTGACCAGCATATTTGTCAGAAACATATTTCACGAAAAGAAGAGTAAGAATATAGTTTTTATACTGCGATGCATCCATACCCCCACGAAGCTCATCACAACTTGCCCATAGGGATGAATATAATTCTGTCTTCTTAATTGCCATCTTTTATTCTTATCCTTTATTTACTGTTGAGCACTTTTGATCTGCAATCCAGTTTTCTAAATCAATTCGTTTAAACTACGTACTCTTACCAACTTTGAAGCTCAGCAGTTTTTCCTTTGATATTAAGACGACAGACTATATTTTTCATATATTTAACCACTCGTGAGAGAGTAAAGTAAAAGCGAATAAGTAGCTCCATTTTTGATATCAGCAGGCAACAGCCCCATTAGGGGAATTATCAAAATTTTTCCAAAAAAATTAACAATAACATTAAGTAAGCTAGGCCCATTATTATGAGTTTAAACGCAATAAAAGCAGCAGTTAGTCCAATAGTTAAAGTATGGGTATGCGCTTTTTGTTCTGCATTATTATGCCAGTTAATTCCCCATACTACAGAACCTACAATATACTGCAGCAAATCAACAGAAAGGCTCATACAGATAAGCACAAGTGTGAATTTTAATTCATGGTCAAAAGCCGATTCGGGCGATTCATCTAAGATAGTGTGCAAAGTCCATACTGCACCAACGCCAACCAGTCCAAGCTGACGAACTATGTCGCCTGCTTTTTGGGTGTAGTAACCAAAATAGTCATGCGCAGTTTCTTTAGACATAATTACTCTCCGCGACTTCTAAAGGGGCTTAACGCTGCCAATATCTGACAGCGAGCTATAAAGTTTGAATTGTGTAAAATGTAACGTACATGCTTAATTTAAACACCGCAATTTACTGTCCAGGTCAATTGCCCATGTTAGCGAACCAAAGTAGTCAGAGTAATTGATTTTAATTTTATTTGCACAACATGATCACCGCCGGAATTTTGCATAAAGAAGGAATATCTCATCATATACATTTGATCACTAGTGTCCGGCAATTTAGTTGAATAGATTCAGTTGGTTGTTATTTTTCTGCATGGGCTCCTGAATCTCTGTATTTTTAAGTAATTGATTGAGCGTTGTTTTCTCGAAAAGGGTGAGACTAAAAATTTGTAGAATTGTGTAAAGTGAAGCCTCGATATTGAGCCGCTTTTTTACGATGGCAACCAAGACGTAAACCGATATGGCGATCCATATTTGTGTTTTGACGGCATTCTCGGTGGTTCCGTAGAACCGCTTGATACGAAGATGCTGTTTAATCCACTTGAAGAACAATTCAACCTGCCAGCGACAGCGATAAAGTTCGGCGATAGTTAGCGCAGGCAAGTCGAAGTTGTTGGTTAAAAATACCAGATTCTTGTCATGTTTAGCATCGTAGAACTTAATGCGTCGCAGGTATTGTGGGTAATCTTTTTTGGCTTTTGGGGCGGTTAATGCAATGGTTTGATCACAGCGTAATCCAGTTGATTTTTCCACAGTACGCGAGTAGATGCGACGAAAGAGCAGATTGGATTTGCCACGGATGACAAAGAATGCTTGCGCTTGATGCAAGGCAAACCAGCGAGAAAAGTCGGTAAAGCCGCGATCCATGATGTAAAAACTGCCAGCTTCAGGTATCAGGATATCGAGTACATTGACTTCGTGCATCTTGCCATCGCTGATGTGGATGAAGGTCGGAATATTGCCACGTAAATCGAGTAGTGTATGCATCTTTACTGCGGCCTTGGCGGAGCGAAAGTGTGCCCATGGAAAGACACTCAAACACAAGTCGATGGTTGTGGTATCAAGCGCATAAGCCGTCTGTTCCAGCTCCACCGCGAAGCTATCGCTTGCGTAAAGCTTTCTAGCAATCTGGATCAAGCTCATCGCGAAATCCATGTAGATGCGAAAGCCACGCTGCTCATTGGCATCTGCCAATGTACTCTTAGCGATGTTGTTGCTTCGTATGCCCAAATGGTAGCGCTTGGTTTGGTGAGCACGCAGACAGGTTTCGATATCGCGCAAGCTCTCGCGGCAAGTTAGTTGCGCGAATGCCATGCAAAGAAATTGATCGAGATGTGAGAAAGTTTTGGTGGGATATTTGGAGGGGTAGCGCTGCACACAACGACGAAATGTGTGAAGGGGCAGATGCTCCATGAGTTGCGCAAACACCAACTGGCCTGAATACATGACGGGAAACTCCAGGGAGAAACCCCCAGTTTCTCAAAAAATTCACTTCCAAGTCGGTGACACCCGTAAACATGGAATTTATTAATGAACATCAACAACTTAACTGATCCTTCAGGTGGAATTGCCGGACACTACTGACATTTGATATAACAAGAACTTATAAAGCAGAGTCTTGTAAAATTCGTACGAAACTCATCCATGTTATAAATAGCGGTGTAAAAATGTACCACTGAAGCACACTAAATTTCGCAGTTATCGCGGAATAAAAGTAATGGAATGGACGCCCACTACCCTAAACGGCATCAACGTGCCAGAGTAGTGGTGCAATAAAGCCCACTAAATAGAGAGGAGCGTCCGACATGAAGATTACATCAATAGGTATCGATTTAGCAAAAGAAGTATTTCAGATTCACGGTATGGATATTCATGGTAAGGCGGTGCTACGCAAGCCTATGCCCCCAGTCAAACCGCTGCTGTAGATCGAATTATAGTGGGAGGCGGGGGAGCGGGTGCAGGTGCAGCAGCCATGCTTCAAGCGACGGGATTGCAATTCGTTGCGCATAGCAGCGGCGTGTTGACACCGGTCGAAAATTGACCATAAAAGGGCATTAATACCGGTTGAAAATTGACCAGGTAATTCACGTATTCTGCTTAAGTTTTAGGCAGGAGAAGATAGAGGTGATTACCATGGTTATGTATGCAAAGATCCGTCGGATGTTTTACCGAGAACATTTGTCGATAAATGAAATTCAACGACGTACAAGTCTGTCCCGAAACACGATAAAGAAGTGGTTGCGAGCGCCAGATGATAGTGCCGTCCAATACCGAAGGGCAAAGAAGCCTGGCAAACTGACGCCGTTTGAACCCCGATTATTAATGGCGCTGGAAGCAGATGTGCGCCGTCCAAAGAAGGATCGGCGCACGGCATTAATGTTGTTCAAAGCGATATCGAACGAGGGCTATACTGGTGGCTATACGATTGTTTGCGACTTTATTCGGAACTGGCGCAATCAAGGCAGTAAAGGCACTGCGTATGTGCCGCTTAAGTTTGCATTTGGTGAGGCATTTCAGTTTGACTGGAGTGAAGAGTGGCTAGTGATTGGCGGTATTCATCGTAAAGTGTTAGCTGCACACACCAAACTATGCGCCAGTCGTGCATTCATGTTGTCAGGTTACCCATCACAAAGCCACGAAATGTTGTTTGATGCGCATACCCGTGCGTTCACAGCTTTTGACGGCATCCCGAAACGCGGCATTTACGATAACATGAAGACCGCCGTGGATAAGGTCTCCAAAGGCAATGGACGCGTGGTGAACACGCGTTTCTTTGCCATGACCGCACATTACCTATTTGATCCAGATTTCTGCAATGTTGCCTCCGGCTGGGAGAAAGGCATTGTCGAGAAAAATGTTCAGGATATGCGCCGCCATATCTGGCATGAAGCCAAACAGCAGCAGTTCAGTTCATTCGAAGAACTTAACCGTTGGCTTGAAGCGCGTTGCCGCACCTTGTGGTTAGAAATACAGCATCCAGACTATACCGGCATTACGCTTGCCGATGCATTGGAACAAGAGCAGCTTTATTTGATGCCAATGCCAGCACCATTCGATGGTTATGTTGAGGTACTGGCGCGCGTTTCCAGCACTTGTCTGGTCACACTGCAACGTAACCGTTATTCTGTTCCCTGTCTTCTGGCCAATCAGATGGCGGCGGTTCACTTATACGCGAACCGCATAGAGATCGTTTGTGACAATGCTGTGGTCGCTAATCATTCCCGCTTGCTGGATTGTGATCAAGTCAGCTATAACTGGCAGCATTATATCCCGGTCATCGAGAAGAAACCGGGGGCTTTACGCAACGGCGCGCCATTTGCCGAACTACCGGCACCCTTGATACAACTACAAACAGCACTTCGGCGCAGAGAACGCCAACAAGCTGACCGAATCATGGCCAAGGTATTAAGTTTAGTGCCGACACATGGATTGGAAGCTGTGCTGGTAGCGGTTGAATTGGTGCTGGAATCAGGTGTTCTCAATGCCGAGCATGTCATCAATGTGCTCGCACGCTTGAAACAAACTGATTCACCGGCGCAAGTAGAAACGACGCTTAAACTCAAAGAAGAACCGCAGGCAGATACTGCACGCTATGACCGCCTGAACAAGCTGGAGGTGCCGCATGTCTGACATTCTCGCACAATTCAAGGCACTGAAGTTATACGGTATGGCTGACTGCTATACCGAGCTGAAACAGCAGAATGCGCCAGATATGATTGCTAGTCTTGATGCGTCGGACAAGATTCTGCACCAATTACTCCAAGCCGAATCAACTGAGCGCAGCATCCGCTCTATCCGCTATCAAACCAATGCCGCCAGATTTCCTGTGCTGCGTCATTTACAGGGGTTTGACTTCAGTCAGTCCAAAGTAGATCAACAACTGATTAACCAATTGGCAGCCATGCAATTTACCGAGGCAACACAGAATCTAGTGTTGGTTGGTGGTACTGGAACCGGTAAAACGCATCTGGCCATCGCAATTGGTGTTTCAGGCATACAGCACCACCATAAAAAAGTGCGTTTCTACAGTGCCATTGACCTGGCCAATATGTTGGAGCAAGAGAAAATTGCTGGCAAACAGGGAAGAATGGCGATGAATCTGTTACAAGTAAACCTGGTTATTCTAGATGAACTGGGTTATCTGCCATTCTCACAAACAGGCGGTGCCTTGCTGTTTCACTTGCTATCCAGGCTTTATGAACGTACCAGCGTCATCATCACCACCAATCTGACATTCGCAGAATGGAGCAATGTATTTATCGACGCCAAAATGACAACCGCGCTACTGGATCGACTGACGCATCACTGCCACATTATCGAAACCGGCAACGAGTCTTTCCGTTACAAACAAAGCGCTGCCAGTGCAAAAACTAGAATACAGGAAAGAGAAAAAGAAAGATCTTCTCCAGAAGAAAATCTTACAGATTTGTAACGAATCCAATTATTTTAAACCATCAACAGGAGGCAAAAACCAAACTCAGTCTGGTCGACTTATCCACAGATGCGTAGTACCCTACGCATTGATTTCCCCTGGTCAAATTTCAACCGGCACAGATGGTCAATTTTAAACCGGTATCAACAGCGGCGGTTATATCTTGACAGGAGCAGGGGGTTACGTGGCAGGAACTCTTCTTAGCCCGCTCGTTGTTCCGGTTGTTGTTACTGCCACCGTTATTGTCGCCAGCACGACGCTAGTGGTTGAACTAAGCTGCGCCTCGCGGAATCACCCTGAAGCCATCAATAGTGTCAAGAAAATCACTGCCGAATTTAATCAAGCAGTACGTTCAGCGAATGCGAAGGCCGTAGACGTGCGAGACGGCACGAAGGACAAAATACTCGAACTCAATGAAGACGCCATCGTCGTGCGAGACCGTACATTGGAGAAACTCAAGAACACGAATAACCGTGGCATAGAGATTCGAGTTAAGGCATCACAGCACTTTGCAGGCTTGTTCTGAGACAGCGTGCAGCCTTCTGCCCCATCATTCAAGCAGGACGCGCTACCGCGCGCATCTTAATTCAAACGTTAAAAAGGAACTTTGTACTATCTCACCTTCTGCTTAGGGTCGACTGCCGCCTTTCAATGCTAAAGTAGCCTATGAGTTCTATCAACAGACAGCTGTCGGCCAACAACAGCCGGTCACCAGTTTCCAGTGAACGGCTGGTCAATCTTGAAAAGCGGTCATTCAACGACAGCTAAGTGCCCAAATTGACTGAGCGGTACAATATTTGTTTTAAACAGTGACAACGTTCACCATATCGGGGTTCTGGGGATTTTTCGTCTTAAAAAGACATAATCGGCCACAGCCCGTGCCACCCGTGATTTCCTGAGTGGTATTAGATTTTCCGAGTTTGTCGTTTGTTGCAGGCTAGCAAGCTAAAAATGGGTGCTGCAAAAAAATTAATTCAAATCGCAACCAAGAATAGCGCGAAAATTACTTGATGAGTGAGTATCCGTTTTTCTTTACGTTCAGAAATCATGCTAACGTATATTTTTTGCGGACGGATATGCAAGTGCCCTAAACTTACAGGGAAGCATAATACTAAACCAATCGACAGAGCGTTGCGTGGCCTACTTTAAAAGGCTTCATTCCAGCATCATTTCTTCGCAGCTTGCGATAGCGATCACGTATTAATACAGTTCAGAATTTTGCATTTTTTGCAATAGAACTAGAGTAGGCTCATTATTGGGATAACTCTAGAAGAATACCGCAGTTTTTAACGGCACGGCCAGTTGTGCATTTTCGGCGCAAAATATTAAGCTGCCTTTTAAGTTCTCTTAATTCTTTAATACGTAAATCCACTTGTTTGTTATGTCTATCAACCAGTGCGTTCACATTATTGCATGTTGTTTCTGGAGAGTCTCTTAAATCGATTAATTGCCGGATTTCTGACAGTGTAATATCGAGGCTTCGACAGTGCTTGATAAACATT
>CAXBLS010000013.1:0-38938 GCA_963976585.1 uncultured Kordiimonadaceae bacterium | reverse complement strand
CCGGCGGGGCTTTTCTTATTTTTGAACGAAAAAGGTTCAATTTATTTGACAAACGTTCCGTATTAACATTTACTCAAAGAATATCACTTGGGGAAGATACGTGAATTCAGATATAGAAAGTCAGCAATTATTCAAGCCAATCATTATACGTTATGATGGATTGGATGCTGACAATCATCAGATAGATTTAGCTGAATTTGGCCGATCTGCCCAAGGATTATCAAAGATACTTTCTACGGTTGCAAACTTTTCAATTACACAAAATTACGACTCTAAGAGACGGAAGTTAGATTGCCGTATTAAAATAGAGGAACCAAAAGCAAACTGCTTCACGATTTCTGCCTTTATTGATGTAGTTGCAACTAATCCTCTTTATACTCTCGTAGTCGGTACTGTTGGGAGCGGTATATTTCTACTTGTTTTTCAATACATATGGGCCAAGTTGACAGGAAAGGATCAAGAAATGAAGCATTTGCACGAAGCTCTTATTCTTTCTATAGAGCAGTTAGGTAGAAAAGAAGATGCTATCAAGATGTTGGAAATAATAGATAATATGGCGATGGGCTTATTACCTGCCGCTAAGGACGCCGTTCATCCAATTGGAAATACCTGTGAGACATTGAAATTTGGTACTAAACTAGGGGAATATCACACGGAGTTAAACATCGAAGATAAGAAAACAATAAACGGACCTGTTTTCGAAGTTACTGATGAGCAGACCCACAAAGTTTTGATCTCCGAGCTTGATATGCTCAATTTTACTTGCAAAGTTTCGCCAATTGAAGACCTAAATTCAAGATATTCTGCGAGAATTACTGACCCTCAAGTAGAATTGGTTAACAATAAATACGCAGCAGCAATGGCAGCGAAGTCAATAGTTAAAATTAGGGCGAAGAAGAAACTAGTTGAAGGCGTGATAAAAGAATTTGTTATCAGCGATATTAATTATGGAGACCATGAATAATTATGGCTGTTTCATTTAATGCTTCATTGACAAAAATTCTTTAATCGCATCTCGTTGCGTTTTTTGATACACTGCCGCTTCACAATAATTATAAGTGGGAGCGAGATATGAGTATTAAGAGAACAACACTGGCGATTGCGGGGGCGCTAATCATTGCCGGTAGTGCTGCGGCACAGGACACATCACTTAGCTTTTTCATCACATCAAAAGGATCAGGCGATGGGGCCAATCTTGACGGCCTTGCTGGTGCTGATATGATTTGCAAGTCGCTGGCGGCGTCTGTCGGGCAGGGCGATAAGGACTGGAAAGCGTATTTAAGCACAATTGGTGACGGCGGTGTAAACGCCCGTGACCGTATTGGTGCGGGACCGTGGTACAATGCAAATGGCGTTATGGTCGCCATGAATGTTGATGACCTTCATTCAGATAATAACAAGCTATCCAAGGAATATTCACTGACCGAAAGTGGGATGATGGTCAATGGCCGTGGTGATAGCCCAAATCAGCATGATATTATCACTGGTTCTAACCTTGATGGTACAGCGGGGGAAAGCACCTGCATGAATTGGACATCAAATGCAGAAGACGGCAGTGCCAACGTTGGACATCATGACCGTCAGGGTGGCGGGGCCAATCCAACATCATGGAATTACGCTCATATGAGCCGCGGCTGCAGTCAGCCAAACCTGATCGCAACAGGCGGTAATGGCTATTTTTACTGCTTTGCAGCGAATTAGACGGGCGTTTAAACGCGTATGACACGGGTATTGGTAGTCGGGGTAGGCTCGATGGGTTTTGCGCACGCGAAGGCGTGTGCGTCCCTGCCGGGCAACGAAATTGTTGGTTTGGTGGCGCGGGACTGGCGAAAATGGCAGCCTGTGGCCAAACATTTCTCCGAGGTGCCATTGTTTAACGATTTTTACGGGGCACTCCTTACAACCAAAGCGGACGCCGTCATCATTTCAAGCTTTACCGATACCCACGCCCCCTATGCCATTAAAGCGATGGAGGCGGGGGCCGACGTATTTGTTGAAAAACCGCTCGCGACAAATATACGCGATGCCGGTCTTGCCATCGCCACAGCCCGTAAATACGGTCGTAAGCTTTGTGTTGGCTATATTTTGCGCCATCATGCCATGTGGCAAAAGTTTGTTCTATGCACAAAAAGCCTTGGAAGCCCGCTTCATGTGACCATGACCAGCAACCAGTACAGCACAGGCGATGACTGGCAACATCATAAAAACATTCTTGCCGCCGGATTGTCGCCGCTCGTGGATTGCGGCATCCATTATACGGACCTGATGATCCAGCTTGGTTGCGGTGAGGTAGCGGGTTTAAGGGCCCGAGGTACCAAAACCAACGCTGACGTTGATGTGCCAAACAATATCAATATGAAAATCAGTTACGGCGATGGGGCAACACTTGACTTTGAAAGTGGTTTTGGTCCGGAAATTGATCCGGATAAACTGGTGATAAAAATGGCGGAAGGGCCAGGAGGAACGGTCAGGATTACGCCACAAAATAGTGTTATTCATAATGATCAGGAGTATACATTTGCTCTTGATACTTATGAAAAATCTATCGTTTCTCAACAAAAAGACTTTTTTGCCATAATAAAAGAGGATATAGATTTGCAAGAGCATTATGAAGCCGTTGCATTAAGTATGGCAACCGTATTCGTTGCTGAGCAGGAAATGATAATATATTAAAGTAATTAATTAAGTATGGTCACTAACATGATGAAAACAAATTATTATATATACTTTTTGACTTTCATATTTTCTCTCACCATAAGCGTCGGTGTGAGTGCGCAAAATGGGGACAATACGTATCAACGTATGGTCAATACATCAGCCAAAGTGGTCCAGGGCCGCATTATATCGCGCGAAGAGGTGCGATACGACTATGACGAGGATAATTTGAACCTATTATGTGGGCATATTCTAGAAATTGATGTGACAAAAAGCTTCAAGGGTGGTGACGAAAAATTCAAGGTTTTCGCGGCTAATAGCGATGTTTTAATGGATGGTGATACGGAATATTTTCTTTTTGCCCGTAAAAATTTGAAATTCGGAACCAGCGGTCGTGACGCGGTTGATTTTATCAATTGCGACCAGGAAAAATCAACCCGGATGGATATTTCCGGCTTTCAATTTCTTTCAACCCGTCTCAGACAGCAAATTTTCCCTCTTATTTCGTACGGCAGCGCTGATGCGGTCATTGATGAAGATACCGGGGTCATGAAACGCGGTCAGTGGATGATGATCGTTAACCGTATCGCCAATAGCGCGCTTCCTTATACGATCATGCGTCGCCGTCTTAATAACGGTAATGAAAATGTCATAGAGGAAATGAGCTATGCAGACTTTCTTGAAGCTTTTGGCCTCAACCGCTAAGCCACCCTTCATATTTGCGACTTTTTGTGCTATGATCAACCTCTTCTAATCATCGACCGAGCTCAATTCACCCGGCCGATCCTTAGAACCAAGTGATGTTATTTCAAATTTAACTGTAATTGGTCAAAGGAATAGACGATGATTTACAAAATAATTCTATCGATTCTAGCTGTATTTTGCATTGCAACAAGTGCGCAGGCCCAGGCTATAGCCTATAATTATGAAAGTTTCGCACTTCACGCAGATAAAATGGTCCGCGGCAAAGTTGTCGCTTCACAATCCCTCAATTTTTACCGCGATGGCAAGGATCAGCCCTGCGGTGTTTATATGGAAATCGAAGTTATTGAAAGCTATCGCGGTGGCGACGATAACTTCCTGCTCTATAGCACAAACAGTGATGTTTACCTCGGCGACGACGGCGACAATAAAGACCGTGAGTATTTGATATTTGCCTTTAAAAACCCAAAATATGACCCTACTGAACGGTTCGAAGAGTATGTGCTTTGTGAAGGTAAAAATTCAGCCACGAAAAATATTGCCCCGTTTGAATATATCAATGACAGCCATATTCAACGCATGTTTCCCATTAAAAAAGGGCCACGTGATATTAAGGAATGGATGCTGGTTATGGAGCGTCCGACTAATGCGGAACTGGCGGAAAATATAGAAAAAAATTCCGTAAATAGCGAGAACCGTAATATTATTGAAGAAGTGGCACTGCACCAATTTCTGGAAACTTATCTGGCATCGGCAAGCGGGAACTAAAAATTGCGAACTATACGATCAGGAATGTGGATAGAGATGTGAACGCACGTTACTTAACGTTCTGCTAAGCGTGTCTTGAACCCGTCGATGGTGTTGAGGTTATTCTTCTGTTTGTATTCTTCGACACCCTCAGGGCCAAGCCCGTCCATATATTTATCAAGTGTATCGCGTTGATGATCCCGTTCCATTACCGGCACGCCGTATCCGCACGATGTTTGGACACTATTAAAATCAAGAAGGTTTATCTGCCTTGGTGCTGTGAAGTCAGGAAACAAGGTATATAAATTTACAAATCCTTTGTCTTGTGGTTATCTTCTAATAAATGCGCCGACGTTTCTTTGCCGCTTCCGGTGAGATTGACATAAGCGACCCAGTTGGAGTTTAAAACCCTCAGGCTATCCAATCCTTTGGTGGATAAATTGATGCGACCTTCCTTTGGGCAACCGTGATAAAGAACATAGGTTATTACTACATAGAATTTCGTCTAATTTTGCGTAAATTGTCGCCATAAAATGCTAGTCCTTAGTCACGCTGCATCAATAACGTGCACATGGCTTGCTTTTGTTCCAGGGACGACGAAATGGATGTGTATTCCGTACCGATAGTGGATGTGTATAAGATCTTGGCTTTCATTTTGCTTTCTGTTTCCGAAAAACCCATTTCACGGAATAATCCAATGCCGACATCAAGGCGTGTTCGATCGACCTTTGACAGTGCTTTGTGGGCATTCGGACACATTAGGGCCCAGTTTCGGATCGCTATTTCGTCACGCTTGTCGGCGTGGTGTAATATTTCCACCATTGTCATCATATTTTCTTCGGCCGTACCGCCGACCTGATCCATTATATCGATATAATTCAGCGTTTCTTTCTCGTACAAATAGTCGAGTACAGCAAAAAGATAACTTTCCAAGCCATTAAAAGCCTTATTGAAATCTTTTGGTTCCTGTTTAATTTCGGTGCAAAGTGCATCAATAGATACGCTGCGAGGTCCGTATTCGCGCAATATTTTTATGCCGGCCTCTATCCATTGTAGATTGGGATAATCGTCATCCAAATCATCAATTTCCCTGCCTGTGAAATCCACCGTGAGAACATTCTTGTCCATCTTAATACCCGTATTGTTTAATTATTCCATATATAGAAATATAAAAGAATTTTTTAAAACGGCAAGTATTATACGTTGGAGTGTTGATATTTCACGACGAAGGCCTGTATATTATTGTTTAGTGATCGCGAATTTTTCTTGTTGTTCTTTGAGCATTTTGTCATTGAAAAATGTGCCAAATGGAATAATTGATGCTATAAAAACACGAACAAATTGAAGCAATTCAATTTTTCTCCTGACAAGAGTTTCCAGTGCAAAAATGATATATATGATAAAAAGGACGCCGTGTGCGTAGCCAATATAAATGTTTGGATCGCGCATGCCCATATAATATTTAAGTGGCATCGTTACAAAAATAAGCAGTAAAAATGACACACCCTCGATGAGGGCAACGATGCGCAGGCGGTAAACGGAATCACATATATTGGTCAGCATGTTTTATCCTTAAAAAATAATGCCGACAGATATTGGAATTGTCCTTAAATGTAAAGTCAAAATCTTTGTATTTTGGTGGGAAGGGCGTTAAGACGCATTCTTGAGTATTTTATTGGCCCTAAACATCTGATCCGCTCCCTGAAGTATTTTTAACTTAAGCTGATAATTGTACTCAGGGCGCGTTTCAAGAAACTCACGGACAGTGGCTACAGCACTGTCACTTTGATAATATCTGAAAGTGGCATTAAGCCATCTTCCCGGAAAGAATATATCGCCTGTAATCTGTATGTCTTGCAAGATATCGAGGCTCCGTTCAAGATACTGTTCTGAGTATTCGCTACGTAGTGGGTGATGCAGATATCCAAGAGCACTAAGAACCCATGGTTCCGTGTGTCTATTTTCGACCATCATAAGTGCATCAAAAAACTTATCTCGAAGTTGCGGGTCCGGGGATAAGGAAAATTTTATAAACTCAAAACGTGCCTGATTGTCGGGTCCCTTAATGCGGGGCATTTGTGCAGCGATGATCTGTTCTGCCTGTTTGGGAAGCTTTACTGCCAGCGAACTGGCAAGGTTTGTATAATCGCGGGTCGCAAGGTTAAGGTCTGCTATTTCCAAACTTTTATCCCAAACTGCTCTCACGTTGGATAACGCCTCACTGGTCAGGGCAATATTGGCATAGTTCCTAAAATATATTCGCTTTATGCCAGTTCCGTTCTTATCACCAATTACTTCCTTCCAAATCGCTTGTTCCAAAGAAGGGGCGATGGTCATTCTGTGTTCCTGATCAAGCAATGACCAGTATATTGTTACGGCCTGTCGCATCATGTGGCTGATAATCAATGGATTATTTTCGCGCTCGGTAGCCCAGATAATCAGATCAAGATATTCTGTGGGACTTATCGTTCCGTTACCTTCCATCAATTGCTCATACAGGTTTACAATCGCCGCCGCGCGCTCAAGATCGGAAAGGTTATACCAATTCACACGAAGGAAATTTTTCTCAATTGGGAATAAACCGTACCCCATGCCGTTTGCGTTGGTCAGTATGGTTTCCTCAATGCTATTACCTAACGATGTAAGGTCAATCGGTGCATTGGCGTATGAGACACCATATGGTACGGCACCTTTTTTTACCGTGAAGTTCTGTGGCCACTTCCGGCCCAGTTCTGAAGGGTCGGTTTGACTTAACATCAAGCCCTGACCGTGTTGATTTTTAATGTCAAATACCGGACGGCCTGGTGTGTTAACCCATACTTCGCTCCAGGTCTTGAGATCCTTCTCAGAACGCTTGTCAAGAATTTCGATCAGATTTGGCCACGTGGCATTGGAATGGGCATAAGTCGACAGATATTCCCTCATTCCCTCACGAAACACATCTTCACCGAGCAGCGTTTCAAGCTGCTTCATCATAATTGGCGCTTTATTGTAAATGATAGCACCATACATGGTACCCGCTTCATTAAGATTAGGCAGGTTTTGTCTTATCGGGTTGGGGCCTTCCGAGCGATCTACAGCATATGCGCCCGGATGAAGACGCAAGTGAGACCTCAATTGATGATCAACTTCCGGGAAGCTCGGGTTCACAGCCTTTGCAGCGAAAAAATTTGCAAATACTTCTTTGGTCCAGACATCATCGAACCAGTCCATGGTCACCAAATCGCCAAACCACATGTGTGAGGTTTCGTGACCGATAAGAGAAGCGCGCGCGAGAAGGTCTGTGGTCGAGGGGTTCTTATCGAGGACTAGGGTAGAATCCTTATATTGAATAGCGCCTACATGCTCCATGCCGCCAAACTGAAAACTTGGTATCAGAACAAAACCGAATTTTTGAAACGGATATTTAATGCCGGTATATTCTTCCATATAATCGATGGATGCTTTATGAAGCCGGAAGATTTCTTCAACATTGCGATTCATTTTTTCGGCGTCCGGTTCACGGTGCAACATGGTCATTTCAAGGCCGTCAATATTAGCTTCAATTTTATTGAAGCGACCCGCAACAAAAGAAAATAGATAAGTGCTCATCTTGTCTGATTTTCTAAACCGTACAGTTTTTTTGAGATTTCGGCTGCTTTCACGGGCTATCGGGGCGCTTGACATAGTTTCCCAGCTTTCTGGCACCTTAAGCGTAAGCTCAAATGTCGCTTTCAAATTGGGTTGATCAAAGCTTGGAAAACTGGTGCGCATGCGGTCAGGCACAAACAACGTGTAGAGAAAATTTCCTGACCGGTTCAGGGCATCATCGCCAGCGACATATTTAATTTTTATCTTATTCTCACCGATGTTAAGAGCGTTTCGGGTAATGACGATATGTTCATTATAATGATTTATCTGCTGACGCTTGCCATTGGCACGGACCGATTTTATCTGATCCTTGTCCGCCTTAAAATCAATTTGAATATCTTGTGAAATATCGTTGAGATTAAATGTAAATTCTGTGGTACCTGTGATAGGAACGCTCGGAATGGAAGGTATTGTTACTTCCATTTTATAGTTTAAATTGGATATGCTTTTCTTGCGGTATGACGCAAGTTCCCATGAAACACCGTTTACTACAGGTATCGACGATATATTTTGCGCCTTAACGGGCCCAATCATAAGAATCAAAATTATGGCGCCGCTTAAAAATCTCATTACTCTTTTGATCCTCTGAACAATTATCTATGTTTTCTGATCCATATCCGAACATCTTCAGCTATCATTTTAACATTTTCTTGTGAGATTTGCATGGCAATTTTTTCATGCAACTGCCGAGCTTCACTATGCGCATAGGCGTCAGCTAATAGCGCCCACTGGTATGCCGTCTCAATATTGTGCGTTACCCCGCGACCGTCAATATACATTTTCGCCAGATTATATTGGGCTCGCGCGTGTTCCTGATCCGCGGCACGCTCATACCAAACAGCGGCTTCACGGTCGTTTTTTTGGACACCTTCACCACGTTCCAATTTAAGTCCAAGAAAATACTGAGCCCACGCATATCCACCTTCGGAGGCACGGCGATACCATTTAACGGCCTCGCTATAATCAATTTTGACCCCGCGACCGCGATTATACATATTGCCAATGATATATTGCGATTTAACATCACCCAGGGCCGCTGCTTTTTTATACCACATCAGCGCTTCGTCATAGTTTTTGACAATACCAACAGCATTCTCATACATGTAGCCAAGCGAGTAGGTGGCCTCAACATGTCCTTCTGCCGCCGCTTTTTTGAATTCTGAGACCGCATATTCGGACTGCCCGTACAGCATCGCAATCACACCATTTGAATAATTAGCATGAGCCGGTAATGCCGATATAATCAACACTAGAATGGTGTAAAATATTGATCGAAATGTTTTCATAGTGCTAAGCTACCACTGTCGAATTTGAATTTCAACCAGACCATGCAATTAGGATAATTCATGACCAACACCGTGCACTGCGCCATGTCGCTTGATGGCTTTATCGCCCGCAAGGATCATTCAATCGATTTCCTCGAAAGTCTTGAACCACCGCCGGACGGTGAGGATTACGGTTGGACCGAATTCTTTGATCCATTGGATGGGATGGTTATGGGGCGGAACACCTATGATGTGGTGCTGGGCTTTAAGGTTTGGCATTACGGCGATAAAAAAGTCATGGTGCTGACAACACGGGACATAGAAATTCCGGATTTTATTACCGGTGAAGTGATCCCCTTTGAAGGCACACCCGAGCAGGCCCTTGAAGAAATGAAGAAGCGTGATTGCACCGAGCTTTATATCGACGGTGGAGAGGTGGTGCAACAGTTCCTAAGTGCTGGTTTGGTCGATAAGATGATAATCGCCACCATTCCTATACTCATCGGGGATGGCATCCCGTTGTTTGGTGAATTGGACAAAGATATGTTGTTTGAGGTCACTGACTTGATAAAATACGATAACGGTCTCGTCATGACGTATTATCAATTGAAAAAATAAATAACGCAGCTATAGTTTAGCCTGTCTTAATACTAACTCGGATAATTAACAATGTCTGACTTGCGGCTAGAGCGCAAGATCGTCTGGCTTGCCGCTCTTATTCAGCTCGCCAACATTCTTGACTTTATGATTATTCTGCCCTTGGGTCCCGATCTGACGACGGCAATTAATATTCCGTCATCTGACATGGGCATGCTCGGCGGTATTTATACCTTTGCGGCTGCCATCTCAGGAATTCTCATTGCGCCGTATCTCGACCGTTTTGACCGAAAGACGGCCGCTATCATATTTCTGTTGGGTCTGGCAATTAGCACATTTTTATGCATCTTTGCTTTTGATACCTATTCAATGCTGGCCGCACGGATGCTTGCTGGTGTATTTGGTGGACCAGTGACCGCGATTAGCCTCGCTATGGTTATTGATATGGTTCCCTTAGCTCGGCGTGGCCGTGCTATTGCTCTTGTTACCTCTGCTTTTACAGTGTCCAGTGTGTTTGGTATTCCCCTGGCGCTAGAACTTGCCGGGTTATTTGACTGGAAAATGCCATTCATTGTTATTGGTGGATTCAGCGCGTTGGTCGCGTTTGGTATATTTATTCTATTGCCAAACATGACAAGCCATATGGATAGAACAGAAAAAAAGCCAAAGCGAACGCCAATTTTTAGGATACTTAAAAAAACAGAAGTTCAGCTTGCCTACGTCCTTCTATCGCTGATGAGTTTTGCTCAGTTTATGCTTTTTTCTGGGACGATTGTTTATTTTACCTTTAATCTCGGTTTCCCCCGCGAGGACTTGGGAAGTATTTACTTTGCTGCTGGTCTATTGAGTTTCGCAGCGATGATGATGACTGGCCGTGTGATCGATCTATACGGCGCACGTTTACTTTCAAGGATTATTACGGTGGTTTATGTACTGGTCCTTGCTGATGGCTTCCTTCACGAGCCGCTAATGCCCGTACCTGCTATATTTTGTCTGTTCATGATGTGTGCAGCGATCATGGGTGTTATCTGCTCTACGATTTCGTCTGAAGTCCCCGGCGAAAAGGAGCGCGCTGCTTATATGTCATTGCAGTCAACTGCGCGTCATCTTGCAGCTGGTGCTGGCGGTCTTGCGGCGTCACTAATACTCACCAGCGATGAAAGTGGCCGGCTAGACAATATCGAGTATCTCGCTGCTGTGAGTATCTTGTGTCTTGCGGCACTTCCGCTGGTTATTGTGATATTAAGGCGAGTTCTTAACCTTAAACAAGATGTTGCCTAGATCAACAATATACTTTACACGTAAGGTAGTTGATAAATATGATGGTGTGAACCACAATTGGAGTAGGCGATGAGCGACAAAACGATCAAGACATCCGTTGATATAAGCGGTGAAAAAGACATTCATTGGAAACAGGATATAAGTTATGGCGATTATCTTAACCTTGATCAAATCCTCAACGCCCAGAATATCCGTTCCGGTTCCCATGACGAAATGATGTTTATTATAATCCATCAGGCATCAGAGCTTTGGATGAAGCTTTGTATTCATGAACTGAGAAGCGCTATGGAATGCTTAAAGGGCGACGATATTGGTCCGGCTATGAAAATGATCAGCAGAATCGCACGTATTCAGGAGCAGCTCATTCATTCATGGAATATCCTGTCAACCATGACACCTAAGGATTACATGTCTTTTCGCAATAGTCTTGGTCAGAGCTCTGGATTTCAAAGTTACCAATACAGGGTAATCGAATTTGCATTGGGTAATAAAAATAAAGCAATGACAAAAGCCCACAAAGATCATCCCGCTCGCTATGAGGCGGTGACAAATGCCCTCAACGCGCCAAGTATTTATGATCTTACGTTGCAACTGTTAGCGCGCCGCGGTTTCGATGTACCAAAATCTCACCTAGACCGCGACTGGTCGGAACCCTATGAGGTCTCAGACGCTGTTGAGGCCATTTGGCGTGATATATACCGACACGGCGATGATCATTGGGAGCTATACGAATGGGCTGAGAAACTTGTCGATCTCGAGCACCGCTTTCAAACTTGGCGTTTTAGTCATATGAAAACCGTTGAACGGATCATTGGTTACCGGCGCGGGACGGGCGGTACTGCTGGCGTTAGTTATTTGACCAAAGCGCTTGACCTTCGTTTCTTCCCGGAACTATGGAATGTGCGCACAGCACTATAAAAAAAGGCGGCCCCATGGACCGCCTTTTTAAATTCTATTTCAGCAATTCTAGATCGCACGGATTTGATGGAAAAACTGCTCAATATCTTTCTTGAGAGTGTCAGATATGCGGCCCATTTCCGATGATGCTTTAAGCACATCCTGGCCAGCATTTCCTGTTTCATCTGCCTCATTGGCAACCAGCGAAATGTTATTTGAAATATCGGCTGTGCCAACGGCAACTTGCTGAATATTCTCTGAAATCTCATTGGTTGCGCGGGATTGCTCCTGAACTGCATTTGCAATGGTCGTTGTGGAATCGTTGCTTTCATTAATAACCGCCTGAATGGCTTCTATACTGCTTACTGTATCATCAGTAAGTGACTGCATTTCAGCAATATGACTAGCAATTTCTTCAGTTGCGTTTCCAGTTTGTCCGGCAAGTGCTTTAACTTCATTGGCCACAACAGCAAACCCTTTACCCGCTTCACCGGCACGGGCACTTTCAATTGTTGCGTTGAGGGCTAGAAGATTAGTTTGCGAGGCAATGTCATTAATAAGGTCAATCACTTCATTAATGCGACCCGCAGACTTGGCGAGCTTATTGATGGCATCGTTACTTTGGGTAGCTTCGCGCAATGAACGCTCGGCGATGACATTGGCACTTTCAACCTGTCGGTTAATTTCACCAACGGATGCTGTAAGCTCTTCCGCTGAAGCAGCAACTGTTTGAATGTTTGCAGCTGTTTGCTCAGTAGCAGATGCCACATCAGACGAGCGTGTCTTAGTGCTATCTGAGATAATAACCATTTGGTTGGCGGTTGCTTCAAGCTCTGTTGCTGAAGAGGCGAGAGCATTAAGAACTTCAGAAACTTTGGTGTCAAAAGCTTGCACAGTATCATTAATCTGATTGGCGCGCGCTTCTGCAGCTTCACCTTCGCGGCGAACACGTTCTGCTTCTTCACGTTCTCTTTTTGCTTCAGCTTCGCGCTCTTCCGCTTCATGAGCTAGACGCTCTTCTTCGGCGCGTTTATTCTCTGCGGCCAAACGCTCGCTCTCAAGTGCCGCTTTACGAAGGTCTTCAATAGCATTTGAAAACTGACCCAGTTCATCCTTGCGGGTTTTGCCGCGAACTTCCTGTGTGTAATCGCCTGTGGCAATCACATCGACAGCAGACCGAAGACTTGCAAGCGGAATGGCAATGCTTTGTAGTACAAGAAAGGCTATAGCTCCGACAACAGCGATAAGTATTGAGCAAAATATTATTAGCATCATTTCTGAAGATGACCGCACATTATCAAGCTCGATAGAAGCTTCTTTTAGCTCAGATACTGCTTGATCGGCAAAAACGTCAAAATGTGGAACCATTTGCCCGTAAATATCTTCAAGTTTATTCATTAACCCTGAGAGTGTGGCGGTTTGTTCTGCACTTTGCTCACCGTCCATTTCAATATCAGCATAGACGTCAGAGATTTCAAAAAAGGTGATAATGTAATCTTCAAGAAGAAGATTAATAGCATCTGCTGACGCAACAACTGTTGCTTCTTCAGAGCTTTCTGAAAATTCAATGACAAATTCTTTTAGCCCATCCGCATAACCTTCAAATGCATCAACAAATGGATCTTCTTTAGTAAGGAAATAATCTTTTTCTGATCTTCTCATTTCTAGGCCGGTACTTTTAATATCTCCAGCGATTAGACTAAGATCGGAACTCCGAGAGTATCCTTCCTCTTTTGCACCAATTTCGGCCAATGTAAAATACGCCGTTACAGCAATCACTATGGTTCCCAGCAACGATATTACAGACAGTGCAATTATTTTATTTGAAATACTAATGTCTTTGAATATATGACTACCTAACAATCTATCCAAAACACTCTTTGGCGTTAACGAACTACTCACTTTAAATACCCCCTTCTTAAGGTCAAATTCTATTAAATGGCTTTACTTACTTTTTTGTTTACCTGAAAGATGTTAAATTTTCGTGAATTTGTTAGATTAAATAAGGAGAAGTGAATTTAATAAATTAAAGCACGAAAGGTTGGGGATTGTGAGATTTTATAGCTAACAATCTTTGTCAAGATTTCAGATGGTGGGGAAGATCAATTATCCGGCTGGGCCAGTTCGCACTTAAACTGTTGTACACTCAAAGAATTTTACATAAATTTAATATGTTTGAGATACTAAAACGGGGATACGATATGTTGGCATCAATTTAGGTGTTCATTAAACTTGCGAAAACAAAAGGGGGATTCAAGTAATATGTCGCTGTTAAAGACGTTGCAAAGATATTATTTGGCTAGAGTATTAGTCGCCATAACCCTTTATTATCTCACAAGTAAAGTGGGATTGTTACTATCAAACGGTAGTGGCTTCGCCGCTTTGGTATGGCCTCCTGCCGGAATCTCTATAGTATTAATGCTTTATTTTGGGATCCGTATTTGGCCAGGTATATATTTGGGGGCTTTATTAACTTCAGTTCCGCATCTTGGCACTTTAATTGCTGATCCTGACGGTGTGACGCTGCATCCTCAGGCATTTTTTATTGCCGCAGGGGCTACATTGCAAGCGAGTGTCGCTGTTTGGGTGGTTGAAAAGTACAATCTTTTCAATCATAACTTTAGCAATCCGAAGAAAATTACAGGCTTTTATCTCGTTGTCGGCCCGCTTTGTAGCCTGATCAGCGCCACGGTCGCCTTGGTTACTTTTGTTTCATTTGATATGCGCAGTTTTAATTCGGCTGGTGAAGAATGGTTGCTTTGGTATTTCGCAGACAGTAGCTCAGCTATTATTTTCACCACTCTGATTTTCAATTTGATCAAGTTTAAGAAAAAAAATAAACGCAAACAACTAGTTAGTTTCTTTATCGTTGTCGGGCTCGTGCTTGCCTACAGTATTCTCTATCTCGGAAAAAGCTGGGAAGAAGAGCGGCTCGAACTCATTTTTAACCAAAGAGTGATAGCCGCCACTGATACGCTCAATCAGTTTATTGCCGCCCATGTCTCTCTGGATAAAAATCTCAAGGGTTTCAAGGATTCTCGTCCGAAACTCACCAAGGACCAATTCAAGCAATTTGCAGAAAATAATATTGTTGAAAATGGAAATGTTCGGACGCTGGCATGGATCGAAACCATATCTGGCGATCAACGTGCTGAGTTCGAACAGGAATTAGCGTCAATTCATGGCCAAAGTTTTTCACTTTGGCAGACTGGTACAGATATGAAACCGAACCTTGCAAAACTGGCTGATAAATATACGGTAGTAAAGTTGATTGAGCCTTTTGACAGCTTTAGTTTTGTTGTGGGTCATGTAATAGGTGTAGATGAAGCTCGGAATCAAGCAATGCAATCCGCTCTAATAACCGGTGAAGCAACTGTATCGGCGCCTGTCGTGCTTATAACCAATCCAACAGTTCCTACTGCTGCAACAATATACCGGGCCCATATGTTGGACGGGGAACTGGATGGATTTACTGCAGTCGCCATGCGCATTAACACGATGGTTAGTAGATTGCAGGGTGTTGATGAACATCAGAGTTTTTACGTGGATCTATATGATAAAGAAGAAGGGCCAAATCTAACGTTTAAATCATATGTTGGTAAAGATATTGATTTTGAAGGCTTAAAACATCAAACAATTGAAGTGCCGATTTTAAATCGTACCTGGGTCATTACATTTACCAGAACACCAGCTTTCACAGAAAATAATAAAACATCTCAACCGCTTTTTATTGCCGTCGCTGGCATGATTTTCGCTTCGCTTGTAACGGTTGGAATAGTTCTGATTTCTGGTCAAAGCATATTTCTTGAAAAGATCGTCCATCAGCGGACCAGAGAACTGGAAAAAGCAAACTTGGCAAAAACCGAATTTATGGCCAATATGTCGCACGACCTTAGAACGCCGCTAAACGCTATTATCGGATTTTCTGAAATTATGACCAAAGAAATGTTCGGGGAACTGGGGTCGAAGAAATATCTTGAATATTCAAAAGATATAAATCAATCAAGCGAATATTTGCTCTCTCTCATCAATGACATCCTCGACTTGTCTGCAATTGATGCCGATCATAGAGTACTTGATCGGCAGGAAATTGATTTGAAAGCTCTTGTTGATAAGTGCAGTCGAACACTTGCTCCATTAATCAAAGAAAAGAAACAATCATTCACCATTGAAATTGATAGTGATTTTCCGGATGTTTACGCAGATGATAGATCGCTTAAGCAAATTTTGATTAACCTGATTTCAAATTCGATAAAGTTTACGCCGGAAGGTGGAACCATCAAAGTGAGCGCAGAATACTCACCATCACAAGTATGGATCACGGTCAGCGATAGCGGGCAGGGCATAGCCAAGAAAAATCTTAAGAGTATTGTCGACCCTTTTAGCCGGGTAGACAATCATCCCCATATTACTCAGGAAGGAACCGGACTGGGCCTTGCTATTGTAAATTCACTGGTTAATTTGCACGGCGGTAAATTGACAATTAAGAGCGAGCCCGAAAAAGGCACTCAAATATCGGTAGAGCTTCCTAGAATATAGCTGAATTTCCCCAAAATGTTTGAAAATCAAATATCACAACTTAGTGATTTGAAAAAACTTGATAATATGACATTATGTCAAATAACAGGGTAAACCATACTTCTATAGGAACAAAGAAATGAAAAAAATACTGATTGCCGCCATCCTCCTAATGTCGCCTTCGATTGTGCCGATTGCTAACGCTGATGAATATCAAATTGATGTCGAAGGAATGCACGCAGCCATAAACTTTCGCGTACGTCATGTTGGAATTAGCTGGCTAACTGGTCGTTTTGATAAATTTGACGGTACTTATACCTTTGACGAGAACGATCCCGCAGCCTCAAAAGTGGTTGTTGATATTGATGTGAGAAGCGTCAATTCAAATCATGAAGCACGTGATGCTCATATCCGCGAAGAGAATTATCTAAACGTTGAAAATAATCCCATGGCGCATTTTGAAAGTACATCTATTGAGATTACTGGCGAACAAACAGGTATTATTCACGGTGACCTCACCCTTAATGGTGTTACAAAACCTTTTGATCTTGATGCGAAGTTTGTTGGTATGGGCGATGATCCTTGGGGCGGTTACCGTTCTGCGTTTGAGGCAACGGCAATATTAAGCCCGGCCGATTTCGACTTTAAATTCAAATATGGCGACGTTTATCTGACCATGTATGTTGAAGGCGTTCGTAAAAAAGCAGATGGCACCGTAGATAGTCATTGATCGTTGCTTAACGGTTCTTTTTTAAATAGTGATAAAAAACATCAAGCATTTCGTCCATACCGCTACGACCAAAGCCGATACGAAAATGATCTTGTGGCGTTCGTAGTAAATCGGAATTATATATTCGTGGCGGCAGGATCATAACACCGGTTTCTTCCAGCAAATCTTCACAGAATTGATTTGTTGATCCTGCGCCAAGGTATTTTGGATAAGCGACCGCGCCACCGTCCGGCCTTTTCCATTCAAAGGTATCGGGAAATTCGGAGAAAAAATTGTCCAGCTTATCAAGGTTGGTGGATATGATATTTCTATTTCTTTCCAATATCCTATCACGCGCTCTTAAACCAATAAGTGAAAGAACCTCACTGGGAGCGCTGTTGCAGATGGTCAGGTAATGCTTAAATCGTTCCATTTCCTGAAGGAGCCCTGTGTCCTGACTTGCGATCCAGCCTATACGGAGGCCTGGAAGTCCGTAAGCTTTTGACATAACATTAAGAGACAGGCCTTTTTCGTAGACATCAGCTATCTGTGGGATCCGCTTGCTTTCATCGATCTCAATACCGCGGTAAACCTCATCACTGAAGATATAAATATCAAATTCGCGAGCCAGATTTATCAATTTGTCGAGTTCATCACTGGAAATAATCTTACCAGTAGGGTTGTTTGGAAAATTCATTGAGATAAGTTTGGTATTGGGTCTAAGAGCACCCATAATTGCATCAATGTCCAGTGCCCAGTCATTTTCTGCCTGAAGCGCAACTCCTGTGACGTCACAGATGCTCAACGGGATCGTTTCTGCTGCTTGGTAATTGGGAACCACTACAATCGCATGGTCGTCCTTATCAAGAATTGTCTTCATCGCTGTATAAAGACCTTCTTCGGCGCCAGCGAAGCAGAGAATATTCTCATCCTGCAAATTATCGTAAGTTAGAGCAATTTCTGTTCGAAGTTCCGGCAAGCCGTAAGTTTGTGTATATCCCAGCCAGAGGTTTTCAAAGGCCTTCCGGTCTTCCGGGCTGGCCATGGCGAGGAGTTCCTTCATGGACATACTTTCCATATCGGATGCTGTTAAATGATATTTTGCTTTAAATTCCCATTCAGAAAAGAAAATTTCCAGTTCGAAATTACGCATCGGGGTGTTCCTCGCTTAATATTTAGGTGGATTTGTAGCACGGCCTTTTCAAATATCAAAGGTTATTGCTTGACTTGAACGCTAAAAAGGCGCATCACACGCCCGTTACAGGATTATTTGATAATTCAATTCCGCTGAGCAGCCGTGACCAGTAACGATCACGAGTATCCCACCATAAGGGCCAAGTGCATTCGCGGAACTAAAATATGTCCCATAAAAAAAGGGACAACCGCGAAGGATAAGATCATGACGCAGGATGATGCGCCAGAAGTAATGCCGTTTGGCTTTGATAATTTCGGCTTTGACAAAGCTATAATAAAATCCATCAAAAAAGAAGGATTTACCACTCCAACACCTATTCAGGAAATGGCAATACTGCCAGTTATGAGTGGCGTTGACCTTATGGGTATTGCTCAGACTGGTAGTGGTAAAACAGCGGCCTTTTCACTGCCAACCATGAATAAGCTACTTCATGAGTATCAGCCGCCTGAAAAAAACAAACCAAAAGTATTGATCATTGCTCCAACCCGCGAGCTTGTTATGCAAATTGGAAAGTTTATCGATACTTTTAGCCGCGGTACACCGATCAAAAGCCTTGTTGTCGCTGGTGGTCAACCTTATCAGCCACAAATTCGAAAACTGAAATACGGTGTTGATATCCTGATCTCGACCCCGGGCCGGCTGATTGATCACATGGGCACTGGCACAGTAAAGCTTGACCGGTGTCACACCTTCATTCTCGATGAAGCAGATAGAATGCTCGATATGGGTTTCATTGATGAAGTTAAGGAAATGCAGGCAGCATTAAAGGAAGATCATCAGACGGTAATGTTCTCCGCGACTATGAACCAAAAAGTTCGCAGACTTTCGGGTGAGCTTCTGAAAGATCCCGAGTATGTAGAACAGGAACGCAAAAACCTTGTCGCTGAAACAGTCACTCATAAATTGATGAATGTAAGACGTAAGAACAAAACCGATCTTCTCATTGAGCTTCTCCAGGACGAAGCCATTGATAAAGCGCTTGTTTTTGCCCGCACCAAACTTGGCGCAGACAATATATGCGGGCTTCTTAAAGAAGCATTTCGTGATACGCCAGTTCGCGTCGACGCCATCCACGGTGATAAAAAACAGCGCACCCGTGAAAAAATTCTTCTTAACTTCCGTAAAGGGCGCACCACAGTCCTCGTCGCTACCGATGTTGCGGCACGTGGAATTGATGTTGACGGTATCACTCACGTGATCAACTACGAACTTCCCATTGAAGCGGAAAACTATGTTCACCGTGTTGGACGCACTGGTCGTGCCGGTGCAAGCGGGCTTGCTATTTCCTTCTGTGATCCCAGTGATGTACGGTTGCTTAAGGAAATCGAAGCCCTTATTAAAATTAAAATCGACGTCGATGACAATCATAAATATCATTTTGATCTCTCTGAAACTCGCGATTTTAAAAAAGGCGGCAGAGGAAAATTTGATAAACCTCGCGGCCGCAAAAAAGAGGGGGGATCCACCGGAAAACGTCGTGAAAGTGGTGAAAAAAGACGCAGAGAGTTTAAGAAAGACGATCGAGAGTTCAAAAGAGACGAAAAACCCGCTCGCCATTCAGAAAAACCTGAATATGCCAAGCCAACACAGCGTAAAAAACCCTCTTCTTCACCAAAAGCAAAGCGAGAGTATGATCCTAGCCGCGACAGCTATAAATTTGATTCTGATGCGTTCGGTGATGACCCGGTAATGCAGAAACTACGCGGCAAGCCAGTAAAACGAAAAGCAAAACCTGTGGAAGAGACCAAAGGTAAACGCGATAAGAAATATAGCAAGAAGCAGGACAATGCTCCACTAGGCAAAAAAAGAAAGCCACAGACGAAACGGGTAAAATTAACGACTACACAAAAACAAACAGGTGGTCATAAAACCTTTGCGCCAAAGCGAAATGTCGTGCGCGGCAATAGGAGCGCATAGTTTAAGCTATTGAATATTTACGACTTTCTGTGCTAGCATAAGTTAGTTTAAAAATGAGTTGAGAAACAATGGGCAATATTTATAAATTAGTTGCGCTACTTGTACTGGTTTACATCTCTTGGAATCTACTGAACCAAAAGAATTATGACGAAGGTCTGGCCGCCTTTAGGACTGCCGACTACGAAACGGCATATTCCATTTTTCAATCTACGGCTGATGATGGCAATGTTGACGCCCAATACAGTCTGGGTCATATGTATAGAAATGCCTTATATGTTGAACAGGATTTCTCACAAGCCCTTAAGTGGTATACTCTTGCGGCTGAGGCGGAGCACCCAATAGCCCAAAACGATCTTGGCCTTATGTGCAAAAACGGTGAGGGCATGGAAGTCGACTACAGTGCAGCAATGGACTGGTTCTTAAAATCATCTGAACTTGATTATTACGGCGGCCAATTTAACATTGGCCTCATGTTTTATCAGGGGGTCGGTGTTGAGCAGGACTATGAGCAGGCTTTGAACTGGTATTTGCTTGCTGCAGCGCAGGGTATGACCATAGCACAGCGCAGCCTTGGTGTAATGTATAAGCTTGGTCAAGGGGCGGCGATCAACGATAATTATGCTTATATGTGGCTCTATATTGCCAAAGAACGTGGCGATGCTCCGGCATCCAACTTGATAGAAGAATACAACCGCGAGTTAAACTCAGATACGATAACGCAGTCAATCGCCCTTGCCAATCAATGGCTTGCCAGAAACTGATTTCTCTTCATTTTTGCAAATTCTTTTAAATTATGTCAAACTGCGCATGTAAGGCATAGTATATTGCAGAGTTTGAGTAAATATTATGGGAAAAACGGTGAAAATCAGATTAATGAGACCTTTAACAGTGGTCGTATGTTGCGTCATCTTATCATCATGTGCATCTGGGCTCAATATGAACAGTGCGCGTCTTGCCTATGATAGCGGTGATTACGCGGCGGCATTTGAGTATTACCAAAGCCAGGCTGCTCAGGGAAATATCGAAGCCCAATACATGCTCGCTCAGATGTATGCGTCTGGACGTGGGGTAAGCCAGGATGCCAGTCAGGCACGAAGTTATTATAAAAGAGCCGCCGATAGCGGTCATATTGACGCGGAAATGGCTCTTGCCACTTTATATATGGATGAAGCAACGTATGATCTGGCCCGTCCTTATCTCGAACGGTCATCTGAACGCGGCAATGTATCTGCCAAATATTTTCTCGGAACCATGTACCAAAACGGCTTTGGTGTCTCACAAAATATGGACCGCGCCCTTGAATTTTACCACGCAGCAGCCGATGGAAATAATGGCGCTGCACAGCATACACTTAGTTTGATGTATGAGATGGGTAACGGCACTGTGAATGTGGATAAGGCCCGCTCACGCGCTCTTATGATCAGCGCAGCACAAAATGGTTCTGGAGCGGCACAATATACTGTGGCCCATTGGGTGCTTGAGGGAAAAGAAAATGTTGTAAATCGTCGTCAGGCGGTAACTTGGATGCGCTCCGCCGCCGACAAAGGCGTTATGGAGGCGCAACGAGATATAGCCACTATGTATCGCGATGGTGACAGCGTCGATCAGGATATGGCAAGCGCTTTCAAATATTATAAACTTGCCGCTGAACAGGGTTCCGCGCAAGCGCAACATGATCTTGCTAATATTTACCGCAAAAATGATGGAGTGGAACGGGATATTAGTCTTGCTCTCAAATGGTATAGGGCCGCGGTCGAACAAAATTATACCCTCGCGGAATATGATCTTGGGTCCATGTATTATTTCGGCCTTGGCGTTGAACAAAACGTCAAAGAAGCAACAAAACTGTTTACCATGGCCGGAAACAAAGGTCACGCCATGGCGCAGTATTTTATCGGAAATATATACAGAATAGGACAGGGTGTCATTGTTGATGAAGCTGCAGCGCTTGAATGGTATAAGCGTGCCGCTGAACAGGATATGCCGGAAGCACAAGCCAATCTCGGATATATGTATTCAAACGGGCAGGGTACAGAAAGAGATTACATACGCTCTCATATGTGGTTTAGCATTTCGGTGATCAACGATAATCTTAGTGCACGTCAGGCCATGCAATTCATTGAATCGGAGATGACCGCCAAGGAAATAGAGAGGGCGAGGCAAATGGCCCGCGACTGGCTTGCAGCACACGGGAAATAAACGATCATGCGTATTTTTCAATTATCAGCTCTGTTAATAATTATTTTTATGTCCATTGCTCACGCCGACCTCGAACGTGGCAAAGAAGCCTATTTTATGGGCGCTTATGAACGTGCCATAAAAGAACTGATGCCACAAGCTGAGGATGGGAGCACTTATGCACAACTAAAAATCGGCTTTATGTATGAAAATGGCTGGGGCGTTGATAAAGATTTGAGCGTAGCCAAAGACTGGTATGAGCGCGCGGTCGCGGCCGATGATCCTGATGGTCATATTGCTCTTGCCAAGCTTGCTGCTTATGGCCGCGGTATGGACAAGAATGTCAAATTTGCTGAAGCTCTTTTGTTACGTGCAGCGGATCTGGGCTTTTATCATGCTTATTATGTTCTTGCTGATTTTCACAATGATACACTGGCGTTCGGCCAAAATGACCGTTATGCGCTGCAGTATTACCTTCTTGCAGCAGAAAATAACGCTGCAGCTAGTTCGGTAGATGGCCACTATAGAAAGGGCACAGGTCAGTGGTTTCGCTTACTCAGTAAGCGTGGTGTCCAAATGACCCGCAGAGCAGCGGACGATGGCAATGTCCACGCGCAATTTAATATCGCCCTTCGTTATTATTACGGTGAAGGTGTCTCAAAAAATCATCGCATCGCCAACACTTATTTCCTAATGGCCGCACTGGCTGGAAATGCAGAGGCACAAAACTATTTGGCTCAAAATCAGGTCATGTATGACCCAATCGGTTACGACCGCGTGTTCGTCTATAAATGGTTCACCATCGCCGCCAAAAGCGGATACGGCCAAGCCTCCAAAAACCGACAGAAAATAGCATGCGATATGACTTCAGATCAAATCGAAGAAGCCGAGGCACAAGCGAAGACCTGGATGGAAAATCAGTAATATGCGAGAGCTAATTATCGTTGTTTTTAGGAGCAAGTATGTTGGCCACCCATCAAATCATCCTAGTACCAAAGCCTTACTCCGGCAACGAAGCTAAACTCGCTTGTATCATGACCTTCCATTCTATGAAAATCGGCGGTTTGGCCCAAGCTTTGATGCCAGCTTATACCAACATAAGGCGCGAATTCACGTTTCACTTCGTATCTTAAGCGAAGACCAGTTTCCAAATCACTTAGGCCCGAGCCGATCCCCAATTCCGGAACATCCTGCAACTGTAGGGTTATTTCTACTATTGGCTGCAATATAAGCCTCTGTGTCAGAAGCAGTTCATATTCCACTTCAAAATTGGCGGCAATATTGCCTTTATCGCTCATTTGTAGGCTTCCATCGATTTCAAACCAGTACGGCGCAAGTCCCATGATGCCGATAGTGGCGTATGTTCGTTTTGGCCCTGCGGAAAAATCCTGTTTTATGCCCGCTTGAGCATCAAAAAATGGCGCGATGGCGCGACTATAAAGCACTTCAACATCGCCCTCATGAAATTCATCCTCGGCGAAACCGAATTCTGCTTGTGATTTGAAATATATTTTTTCATGATCACCGCCAAACCAGCCTTTGGCTTCCCACGCAAGACTACCGTCTTCCGCACTTCTATATTCAAGCTTATCGGCCATTAGAAAAAGATGGTTCTGACCACCGGTTATTTTCTTCAGCATCATACGCGACGCGGCCATTTCCTCAGGTGAATAATATTCATCAACTGGTTCCTGCGCGTTGGCAAATGTGGTTAAAGCGAGAAATGACATTATAAATATCTTCATGACGTTTCTCCCGGTAGTTGATCCCGGACCGAGACAACCCTGAACATTCCCGCATGCATATGATACATAAGATGACAATGAAATGCCCAGTCACCAATGGCATCAGCCGTAATGTCAACGGATAATTTCTCACCGGGTTTTACTATGATTGTGTGTTTGCGAGGCTTAAAATGGCTACCTTCGACGGTTACCACATCAAAAAACATACCGTGCAAATGGATCGGATGTGGCATCATGGTGTCGTTGACCATGGTAAGTCGTAAGCGTTCGTCTTTCTTAAAAAAGATATTATCTTTGATTTCTGAAAATTTAATGCCATCGAAAGACCACATATAACGTTCCATATTGCTGGTAAGGTGAAGCTCAATCTCTCGCCCAGGAGGACGCATGTCAGGGTTCATGACAAGAGCCTCAAGGTCCATATAGGTAAGCACCCGATGACCTGTATTTTCAAGTCCAATACCTGGTTCATGAAGGCGGCTTACGGGCGACATGGCAATGTTTGCCACGCCGTGATCCTTTGCGTGATTATGGGTTTGCATTTCCAAATTGTCCATTTCCATCTGGTTATGATCCATCATAGAATGATCAACTACTGGTTCCTCAGCAGGCATATTGTGTCCCATAGAACTATGATCCATTTGACTATGATCCATTTCTGGTTCTGGATCAGATGCGGGCATATCGTGCCCCATGGCAGCATGATCCATTTCGCTCATATCCATGTCGCCATGGTCCATACCGCCCATGTCTTTCATTGTAAGCTTTGGTCGCTCCCTTAGTGCCGGGACTTCAGCGGTCATGCCAGTGCGTGGCGCAAAAGTGGCCCGGGAAAAACCGGCCCGTTCAATACTTTCACACATGAATGTGTAAGCGCGGTTCTTCGGCTCGATAATTACATCGTAAGTTTCAGCGACACCCATTTGAAACTCGTCCGTTTCAATGGGTTTTACATCAAGTCCATCTGCTTGCACCACCGTCATTGGAAGACCGGGTATGCGGACTTTAAAAATGGTCATGGCAGACGAATTGATGATACGAAGCCTTATACGCTCACCCGGTTCAAAAATGCCCGTCCAGTTGTCAGTGGGGCCGTGACCGTTGATCAGGTAAGTATAGGAAGCGCCAGTAACATCGGAAAGGTCTGTGGGGGTCATTCTCATAGCGCCCCACATGTTGCGGTCAGCTATGGTTGCACCAAGACCGTTTTTCCGGACATCGGCAAGAAACTCAGCAAGATCCCTTTGCTGATAATTGTAACCGTGTCCCATTTTTTTGAGCTTATCAAAAAGTCTATGCGGGTTTTCAAAAGTCCAATCAGAAAGCACCATGACATATTCGCGGTCAAATTCCTGTGGGTAGCCGTTCTTGGGTTCGATGATAATCGGGCCGTAATGCCCCGACTGCTCCTGAAGCCCGGAGTGGCTGTGGTACCAGAAAGTTCCCGCTTGTTTTACCGGAAATTTATAGGTAAACGTCTCGTCAGGTTTAATGCCGGGGTAAGTAACGCCGGGCACACCGTCCATTTGAAAGGGTAGTAATATTCCGTGCCAATGAATGGAGGTGTCGACCGCAAGGTTATTCTTTACACGTAATGTGATGTCGTCGCCTTCTTTCCAACGTAGAAGCGGGGCTGGAAGTTGATTGTTGACGGTGATACCGTTTCCGGGTTTTCCATCAATAAAAACGGTTTTTTTACCGACTTCCAGATCAAACTCTGTGCCAGATAGGACTTTAATTCCCGATAGGTCGGGGGATTCGGATTGTGCCCAGGCAGGGAGAAGGGCCGTTGAAATTCCATGTGAACCGATAAATGTACCGGCGGTTGCAGCTGTTTTTAAAAAATCTCTTCTGTTAAACATTTCTCATACCAGATCTAAATATAAATTGAATTGAACCATTAATGACAATGGGTTGCTTAGATTTAAATATTGAGAATACTATCAAATACGCAGAAGAGTGCCTTGATAGAGTAGAGAAAATGATTGGAGATTGTGGTTTTCTATGGGTACAAAGTTGTAATTTTGAAATTCACGTATATGGATGGCATGGGAAATTGGATATACTGAAACATTGGTCAATTTCTGTTCGGTTTTTATTTTAAGAGCAAGTGTAGCCGTAAATTCATTGCTATCATTTTGCATAAAGGATAAATGACAATTGCCATCACAATTCTGATCACTAACGTTCCCCATATCACCATGATCCATATGTTGGTGGTCGTGGGATGGTTGATTATCCAAATCGCAGGCACAGGCCAGAACCGATTGGGCACTGAAAATGCTCAACAGCAGAACTGTGAAAAAGAGGCGTTGTCTTTTGATCATTTCTTTATTTAATGGTTTTTCTTGGCTATCGCAATGTTTATTGAAGGGTGGGCCACAATATTGACATGCTAAACCCACCCCACAATTTACTCTGCTGCTTGTTCAGAAAGTGGCAAAACAGATACTCCGTGTTCCTGTAACTTCAATGCCCGTCTTTTTACCCGCAGATAATAAAGCGATGGGACGAATACCAGTGCCAGAAGCGTTGCGCCGACCATGCCGCCAGCGATAGCGGTTGCTAGCGGCGGCCACATGGCATCACTGAAGAAAATCAGAGGAAGGAAGCCGCCGATTGTCGTGAAGGTGGTTGATATAATATGGCGGGTTGAATTTATGGTCACCTGAACGATGGCATCTTTATCGGCCGCTCTCGCGTTTTCGTTTTCGCGAAGGGCAGCAAGAACCACGATGCTGTCGTTAATGGCAAGTCCAATCAGCCCCATTGTGCCCATGATCCCCATAAAACCCATGGTAAATCCAAACAGCCAAAGCGATAACAGGGCTAGCCCCGCACTGAAAAATGCCACACCGCCAATGATAAGTGCGGATGTGAAGCTGTTAAAGGCCAGAACCAACACACCAACCATGAGAACGAGAAGCGGTAGTACTGTGGAAAACAGTCCGCCTTCGGATCTGGAGCGTTTTTCTTCCTCCCCGCCGTATTTAAACGTATATCCAGCAGGAACCTCAAAGTCAGATGCAGCAAGACGTTCCTTAAAATCGAGCAGGCTGACACCGGGAAGACTGTAAGGATGAACGTATGCCTGAAGCACATTCATACGTGCGCCGTCGCGGCGCACAATCGCGCTGATGGTTGGCACAATTTCCATATGACCAAGTGATGATAGCGGTACACCGCCCACATGATCACCTGAAACCGCGCCACTGCCACCTGATGCGACAACGGCGTTGCTAAGCACATAATCAAGATCGGTACGATTTTCATTGCCAAACCGCACGCGCACCGGCAGTTCTTCTGTGCCTTCAAGCACACTACCGCCAACACTGCCTTCGAGGGCGCTGTTAAGCTGCTCTGCTATTTGGTTGAGCTTAAGTCCGGCAGCCTCAGCGGTTTCCTCGTTTGGAACAAACATCAGTTTCTTTTGTGTGAAACTTGATTTGGCTTGAGTGTAACTAACACCGCGGGTCTGCGCGAGGATCTTTCTGATTTCCTCACCCTTTTCGGTTAAAATATTTAAGTCCTGACCGTAAAGCATAATTTCAATAGGTGCTTCGAAGGGAGGACCTTGCTCAAAGGGTAGGGCAAGTACCATTGCGTCAGGCACCTCAGCGATTAAATCGCGCTGAAGTAGCGGCAGGATTTCGCGGGTGTCAGAAGGTGAGCCAGTATTAACGAACGCGCCGGCAAAGCTCGAAACGCCGTCATTGGCAAGAAACGTATTATAATAAACACCAGGCGGGTTTTCACCGACAACCCAAACATCGCGGGTAATTTGTGGATATCGGGCAAATATTTCGCGTACCTTTGCCACTTGTCGTGTGGTTTCTTCAAGACTTGCCGTCGACGGCATTTTAAGCTGCACTTGAAACTGATCACGGTCACCAGGCGGGAAAAACTGCTGCACAAGCGTTGACGCAAGGATAAAGCCTATAATTGGCAATGTAATCGAAATAAGGACTGCTTTCTTTGGTGAATTAAGACACCACTGCAAAAGAGATCGGTACCATTCGCGCAGGGGAATATTATGATAACCGTTTGCGATTATATCCTTAACGTCGGAAACCCCACTTTCGTTGGTGGGCTCGTTATTTCCTTTAAAGAAATCCCGTTTGTCGAGATAGCCTGCCAGGGCCGGAATAATGGTCAGGGCAAGAAATAGCGACGAAAATAGCGAGAATATTACCGCAAGACCAATGGTTCCAATAAATTCACCAGTCGGCCCCGGGGCCAATACAATCGGCATAAACGTAAGCGATGTTGTAACCGTTGAAGCAAGCAGTGGGATAATCAGGTGTTTTGCCATTTTTGAAATGGATGTAGCAACGTCAATACCTTGGCTGCGCGAATGTTTGTATTTATCAATAGATACGATGGCGTTATCAATCAATAGACCAAGGGCAATAATTACACCGCCGATAGACATCTGATGAAGATTGACATCCATCAAATTAAAAATCGCCATCACCATTAAAATAGTAAGCGGCAAGGAGGTTGCCACAAGAATAGCACTGCGCCAGCCCATCATAAAAATCATCAAAACGATAATAATTGCCGAGCTCATAAAAATATTGCCAAGCAAAGTGGAAAGTCTGTCAGTGACATATTGGTCCTGAGAAAAGATGACATCAACCTCAACGCCTTCTGGAAGGACATCTTTATATGCATCTGTGGCTGCGTACATTTTTTCCGACCATTGATCGACGCGCACATTCTGATCCACTTTGGCACCGATAATCACCGCGCGTTCACCGTCTATTAGGGCATTGGCGCTGGCAGGGGCTTTAATGGTTTTCTTAACATCCGCTATGTCGCCGACACGTAGAAACTCACCGGTTGGTAATTGCTTTAATATTATGCTGCGAATGCGGTCTTCCGATTTAAGCTCGCCAGCAACCTCAACCAACAAATCATTAAATTGGGCGCGCACCTGTCCCGCGGAAATCTTTGAATCGCTGGTGGCGATGGCGGTGGATACTTGCGATACAGTCATGCCAACCGATGCAAGGGCATCCGGATTGATGGTGACCAGCACCTCTTCTTCCGGCTCGCCAAACAAGCCTGTATCTACTGTTCCAGGAATAGGAGCGAGCACCCGTTCAAATTCACGGCCAAAACGTCCAAGAATATCAAGCTGCGGTTTCTGGTCTTTATTAGCCCAGCGAAAGCCAACCATAAAGGTATAAACAGGACTTTCCCGATCAAGCATATAAGGCTCACTTGCCCCGACAGGGAGGAACGGGCGAACATCACCAAGTTTATCACGCACTTTTGACCAGATATTTTCAAGATCTTCGCGGGCGATATATTCTTCCAGTTCCACAGAAATGTTGGAAACACCAGCGCGTGATGTGCTGTTCACTTGGCGAATTTCATCAACCTTGGTCAAGGCCGCTTCAATTTTTTCTGTCACCAACGCGTCAACGCGTTCGGCACTGGCACCGGGCAGGGTTGTTACGATCACGTCAAAACGGTGCGCGATCAATGGGTCTTCCTGGCGGGGGATGCTTGAAAGTGCTGAAAGTCCGGCAACAATAATAAACCCAAGGACAAGGGCGGTCAGGCGCTTGTTTCTATAAAAAAGATTGCTCCACATGATGCTTCTCCCTAATTGGCCTTAACCAGAAAACCGGCTGCCAGCTTATGAGTGCCACTTGAAACAACTTTGTCGCCGTCATTCAGGGTGCCACGTACGTAAACTTTATCAGCCTCGGTGTAGATAACCTGAAGTTCGTGACGGGAGAGGGTGCTTACATCGCTATATCCATCGACGGGCGCAAGAGTATAAGCGCTCCAAAGGCCGCGACGACTTTCCGCCAGTGCTTCAGTCGGTAACCAGAAGCCTTCTTCACTGACAACAACATCTACGGATAACTCGGCAAGGCTTCCAGGGCGAATAGTATTGGAGTTTTCAACATCAAATATTGCTGTAACAGTACGGGTATTTTGATCAATTTTAGCATTGATTGACCGTAGCGTTGTGGCAATATCTGTACCCGATTGATTAAATTGGTAACGTTTGCCGATTTCAAGGCCGTTTGCAGCACGTTCAGTAAGCCCAACCCGAATTTCCAAATTCTCATCTTCGATCAGTCGGATCATTGGGCCGCCGCCCATTCCGAAGGATGCACCTTCATCACGGTACCGACTGACCACACTGCCGTCAAAGCGCGCTCTAAGTATTGACATGTCGCGGTCCGCCTGAAGTGCATTTATGCCTGCTTTGACCTTATTCACATTTGAACCCGCAGCTATATTACGTGCTTTAGCACTTTCAAGTTCATTGGCAACCTGATCAAATCTGGCCTGTGAAATATGGCCGTTTTCTTTTAACTGTACATAACGCTCATAATCCGTCGAAACTCTCTTTAAAGTCACTTTGGCTTCTTCCGCCATGGCTAGTGTGCTCTCAAGATCAGCATTTAACTCCTGCTCACGGGCATCAAGCTTTCTCATATCGAGAATGGCAAGGATATCGCCTTTTTTAACACGGTCACCTTCATCTACCATAACCTCGGCAAGAACCCCGCCGCGATCAAACCCATGGTCGCTTTCGCGGGCCGCGATCACTTGACCGGAAATTTTCTGTGTTGTCGAATATGTGTTCAACGCCTTGGCAGTTATGGTTGATACATTTAATGCCTTTGAAATATCTACATTGCCGATATCCGCGCTTGCTCGCGTCGCAACAGATGTCATACGTATCATGACAAGGCCGCTTAAAATAGCGAGGATCACAAGCACGCTAATTGTCGGAAGAGGGCGATTTTTCAGATTGTCAGTGATGAATTCTGCAATATTGAATTTTTTAATGTCAGTTTTATTGGTCATAGCTTCACCTTAATTGCCAATAGAATCAGTTGTATGTTTACGGTGAAAACATAACCGGAATATTGACACTGTCAACATCAAAATATAAGCAGTTGAAACAGATGGATAAATTGCCTAATAGCTAGTATAGTTATTTTCAAAAACACGATCTGGAGCGCACCATGAGTTTCGACGACGAATTATTTAATTACGTGCTGGGAGCGGCAAAAAAATTCGAGGATAATCTCGGTGAAGGTCCCATTGTACCGTCAGAGCAGAATGTAAGTAATCTTGAAGCATTCAACGAACCTATGCCAAGCACGCAAACCTCAGCGCTTGAAGTTGTTAAGCAGCTTAATGAACTTGGCACTCCGGTAACGACATTAAGCCGAAGCGGGCGATTTTTTGGTTTTGTTGTTGGTGGTGCGTTGCCAGTATCAGTAGCTTCAAGCTGGCTTACGTCAACCTGGGACCAGAATTCGAGTCTCACTATGTTGGGTTATTTAAACGCCAAACTTGAACAGGTTGCGCAAAAATGGATCGTCGATCTCCTTGATTTGCCGATCGGTACTGCGGTTGGTTATGTCACCGGGGCGACCATGGCCGGATTTACCGCGCTTTCGTCTGCACGGACTAGAACCTTCAAAAACCTTGGCTATGATCTCAAAAAAGGTGGACTTCGGAATGCGCCGAAAATTCGTTTCATCATCAGCGAAGATATCCATGCAACCAACATACGCGCCCTTAATTACATGGGCCACGGAACCGATGAATTTGAATATGTCCCGGTTGATGACGAAGGCAGGGTAAAGGTTGACGAACTTCCTGTTCTTGATGAAAGCTGTATTATTGTGGTGCAGGCAGGCAATATTAACAGCGGAGCGTTTGATGATTTTAGAACGATTTGTGCGCGTGCTAAAGATGCGGGGGCCTGGGTCCATGTGGACGGTGCCTTTGGCGGCTGGATCAAAGTATCAAAAACTCGAAATCATTTAACGGACGGTATGGAACTTGCCGATAGTTGGTCCATTGACTGCCATAAATGGCTCAACGTGCCTTATGATAGTGCCATTGCCATTTGCCGTGACCGGGAGGCGATGCTGGAAACATTCACTATTTCTGCAGGTTATTTGACCACAGACGGCGAACGTATTCCTAATAACTTTACTCCTGAACTCTCGCGTCGTGCGCGGGGAATTGACGTCTGGGCCGCGCTCAAACATCTCGGGCGTGATGGTTTTAGTCAACTCATAGACCGCTGCTGCGACCATGCCAAATGGTTTTCGGTCGAACTTGAAAAAATAGGTTTTACCATCATGAATGATGTGGTGATCAATCAAGTGGTGTTCTGTCTTTCGGACAATGATGATGAGCGTCTCAAGAAAATCATGAATAAAGTTGCCGCAAGCGGTAAAACCTGGTTCGGCCCCACACATTGGCACGGCAGAACCGTTTACCGCATGAGCGTATCGTCTCACGAAACAAACCAGTCCGACCTTGATGTGGCGCTTAGGGCGATCAAGGACGCGATGGATTATGTTTATTCGCTACCATCAGAGTAACGTTTTTCTTGTAGGGTAATTTTTTGTATATTAAGGGCTTCCAGGGCAAATCGGATAGGAATAAAGAAATTTATTCCTTCTCCATCTATTCTTCCTGCTACTGAAATTGCAACCACATTGCCATTTTCATCGATCATAGGGCCACCACTATTGCCACCATTGATCTGCGCGTCACTTTGAATATATTCCTGATTATCTATCATTCTAAACGCACTGATAATGCCTTGCGAGACAGTGCCCGATAAATCCGGATCAAGCGGAGAACCAATGGTATAAACAGATGAGCCCACTTCGGGCTCGTCGATTTTAAGCCGCAGGGGTTTTGAACGGGATAACGGTACTTTAACGAGAGCTACATCCCTAAGGGGCGCCGTGCGAACGACTTGGCCTTCAATTGCAATACCATTATCGAATGTGATTGTAACACTATCATTTAATCCCACAACATGTTCGTTTGTGAGAATATAGCCATTATCGCTGATCAAGAAGCCACTACCATGACCGCCTGTGGGAAGATTAATTGTTACTACGGATTGCCGCGCTTGTACTATACTGACCGCAGGAGAACCTATTTCATGTTGGATGTAATTTACGTTAAATTGATCAAAGTCAGGACTTATTAATCCTCTATCTCCTCCCGCAAGAACCGTTGCCAGTTCGTCTGTCTCAAGAAAATTATGAAGAGCTGACTTAAAGGTGTTTTCAAGTAATCTGAACACGATGTTGGAACTCCATTTTTTTATCTTGTAATAACCTTCAGTTTGTTTGCGAAAGACCACTTCTTCCTTGGCGATGTTATAAACTTGCCAATCTAAGTTCATATACAGTTGCCCATCGCCACTTGAACTTTCTGTTCCGTGGCAATAATCTATCTCAAAATCAGAAATCATGGCCGCTATTAAAAATTCGGGTTCTATTTTTTTATCAGCAAAAAGAGAGTTTGGATCGCCTGGAATATTATAGTTCGCCTGCTTCATAATTTCTGTGAAAGAATTGATAAATATCCTGTTTTCGATGTTAAAAGTATTTGATTCAAGTTCATAAGGGTATTTCTTTATGCAACCGAGTAAGTGTTTAAAACCTCCGGTGCCAAGTTTTTTGGTGCTGGGTACGTTAAAAACAAGCCGTGAGAAACCAATTGGTGCTGAATGCTCATTCTTGTTTATGTAGATATTTTCTACTGTAGGAACAACCTTTACCTTTGCCACCGAAAAATCGGCGATAAGTACGAGTGAGAATATAATAAAAAATGCTGTTTTTAACATGTGAAACCCCCAAAATAAAAATTCGATTATTGGGAGTTTACTAGAGAATAAATGGTTGTCAATGTATTTGTACTATATTTGTTCTTATTGTTTTTCGGATTTCGAACGCATAAAGCTTAAGATGTCATAAGCAAATAAACTGGAGCCGGTATTAAAGTGAAACACTTCCGAAAGATGGTTGTGATCCATGACTTGCTTGACCATCGGCATTTCACCGTCGCGGCGATAAAGGCCGTCTATCATGCGGGACGCTTGATAATGGAAGTTATCCTTGTCATATTCGGCGTATGATACAAAGACCGGGATTTTACGGCCATCAAGTTTATGGAGGACCGAGCGGACCGGATAAGATTTATTGTCGCGGCCAAAATAATCGTAATATTGCGGATCGGCGCTATGGTTTAAGATATCAGTATCATAAACAGAACCGCTGGCAAGGATGGCACCGGCAACGCCGTCATTTTCAATCTGATACTTTTCTTCGAATATATAACTGGCAACATGTTGTGCCCCAGCCGAATGACCGAACAGGAATATTTTCGAAGTATCACCGCTTTTTATCTGATCCGGATTATCGCGAAGCCATTTTATCTGTGCCGCCAGATCAAGTGTGCCGCTCGGCCATTTAAACTCCGGGGCCAGCCGGTAGGTCATTATAACGGATGTGATGCCATACTTGGCAAAATGATAGCCGACGTTGGCATACATGGCCTTGTCCCCGGCGACAAACGACCCACCATGAAGAAACACCAGTATAGGCGAGGGGGTATCACGTGGCTCAAGCGGTTCGTAAAGATCAAAACCCTGTTTGGAATGAGGACCGTATTTTAGGTCATAAGTTACTTTAACCTTGGAATTGTCGGCAGCGTCCCAAAGTGTTTGCCACCGGGATAATGATTTACCAACATCGATAATTTTCCCGTCGGCGCGAATTTGTTCGGTCACCGACTGGGCATTTGTATATGTTGCAATGAGAATAACCGATAAAATGGCGGCAAAAAATCTTGTCATTACTCTTAATCCGTTTTGTCTTCATCCTGATATTTTTTCAAGATAGAAGGATGAAGTCCGGCCTTAAGCTCTTCAACTGATTTATTTCTCAGTTTTTGGCGCTGCATAACTCTTTTCTTAAGTCTCGGTTCTTTCCTGTCGCTCATCAGTCCCATGGCGAGTACGAGCACCAGAATTAAACGAGTGACACAAAGGCAAAACAAAAACGCGTATCTGAAATTTGGATAAATTACATACTCGGGAAGCTCTGCAAAGGGAACGTCACGCCAGACAATATCTCGCGGGCCAATTTTATTCTGCATAAAGAAATAGTTTTCCTGCATATAATAAGCCGTAACACCATCATACATAAGCCAGAATAAAATGAGTATCACCACCAAATATTTCAAATAGACGAGATCATAAATGCGGTTGATGAGCCGCTGATGGAAATACATCATGACCAAATAATATAAAACCATGGCCCCGGTTAGAGCGATGAAAATATCCAGATATTGTTCGACTTCCGTTACCCCAAGCGAGGTGATTATATATTGGCCGACAATCTGGGGAAGAACCAGTAAGGCAAAGAGCTTGATAACTTGGACGATATTTAGCCCCTGTTCCTTAAATTGATCCTGCATTTATATTCCTCGATTGTTCAAAAAAATCAAATAGTAAATTCTACTCTTTAATATTGGCATTTCGTATTTATCCAGTAAAGTCAAATATATAAAAAGTGAGGAAATCAAGATGAAATTCGATCAACCACTCTATGAATATGTGCTCAGGGCGACAAAATCATTCGAAGAAAGTCTGGATAGCCGCCCCGTTACCTCGGACGAGACATCCATTCAATCACTCAATGGTTTTGAAGAACCGTTTAGTGAGAAAGGAACAAAGCCTCTTAATGTGATTAAGATGCTCAATGAAGTTGGTGAGCCTGGCGTGGTCTCGTCACGGGGCGGTCGTTACTACGGTTTTGTCACTGGTGGTGCACTTCCCGTTGCTGTTGCTGCGAATTGGCTTGCTGCAAGTTGGGATCAAAACGCTGGTCCCGGTGTGCTTAGCCCCACAGCTGCAAAGGTTGAGGAGGTCGCGGGTGGTTGGGTTTTAGATTTGCTTGATTTGCCGCGGGAAAGTGGCTTTGGTTTTGTCACTGGTGCAACCATGGCTGGTTTTACTGCGCTGTCTACCGCGAGGAACAGGATTTATAAAAACCTTGGTTATGACGTTAAGGCAGACGGTATTACTAATGCGCCAAAAATTCGTTTTATCATGTCTGATGAAATTCACCCGACCAATATCATTGCCCTTCAATATTTGGGCTACGGTAAAAACGAACTTGAATTTGTTCCGTGCGACGACCAAGGCCGGATTATTTCGTCCAAAATTCCGCCTCTTGATGATCACTCAATTGTACTTCTGCAAGCTGGAAATGTGAATAGTGGCTCCTTTGATCCTTGCCATGAAGTGGCAGACCTTGTGGACGGGACGGGTGCTTGGTTACATATTGATGCGGCCTTTGGCGGCTGGGTTAGGGCATCCAAAACACGCTCACACCTTGCTGCAGGAATAGAACGTGCCGATAGCTGGTCACTGGACTGCCATAAATGGATGAATGTTACCCATGATAGTGCAATTTGTGTATGCCGCTACCCTGATGCTATTCGCGATATGTTTGGTGTTCAAGCGGCCTATCTGGTTGAAGGACCACTGCGAGAATCAAATCACTATACGCCAGAACTCTCGCGCCGGGCGCGGGGGATAGAGATATGGGCAGCCCTTAAACATCTGGGACGGGACGGTTTCGCAGCATTGATTGATCGAACTTGTAATCATGCGAAATATGTCGCTAGCGAATTGGAAGAAATGGGGTTTGAGATACTCAATGACGTGGTTATTAATCAGATTGTGGCTACAATGGACGAAGACAAAATTGATGATTTTATTTCTGCTGTCCAGAAAAGTGGTAAAACATGGTTTGGGCCGACCCTATGGAAAGGCAGAAAAGCATTCCGCATTAGCATATCTTCCCATGTGACGACCCGTGAAGATACGGATATTGCTCTTTTAGCAATAAAAGAAGCCCTTTAGCTTTGAATTTCGGTGATAATTTCAGTGGTTACCGAATTGGCAATAAAGCATCCTTCATGTGAATTGTGATGAATACGTTCAATATCCGAAAAGCTCGGTATCTTATCCCCGGAATAGGTCGAGCGGGGTTTTAAGATCACTTTGGTCATAGCATACTTATTTCTACCAGTTCGGGTGAGGAAGCCGACAGCATCATCAACATAACTGTCGACAACAAAGCCTTCCTGTGAACATAAATCAAGAAAGAACAGCATGTGGCAGCTTGATAGGCTGGCGACGAATGCCTGTTCAGGGTCCAGATAGTCGGGATTAGAATAGGGAACAGGAACTATATGATGAGAAGGACTAGCATCAATTTCGAGCCCACCGTCAAACTTCCATCGGTGAATACGGCTATATTTTCTATCAATGAATTGCTCCTGTGGACCACGCTCCCAAGAGATACTGGATTTATATTCTGACATTTTATTCCTCGTTTAATTCTTCAATGAGTAGCATAATCACATTTATGTGTTTATCCGTTAGTTGTTTTTTTATTCAGAAGCTATATAAACGAAAAAATACAAGTTCATCAATTAGGGAACAACATGAAAAACTATCTTGTTGATAGCGCACGTACTGCTTCAAACACATATTTCACCGACAAAGTTTCAGAAGCAGAAGTAAAAGAAACATTTGAAATGTTTGCGAACACCGGCGAGACGCTTGATAATCAGAAGCGTCGGTTATTTTATGGTAAAGGCGATGCGTTATCTGGCGGTGATGTTGATGGATTTTCTATCCATGGACTAAACGGTAATATTGTTCACGCGATATATGGACTTTGTACCGAAGCGGGAGAAATTAGCGAAGCTTTTCTTAAAGCGGCCGAGACCGGAAGTTTTGATGAAGTTAACTTAAAAGAAGAAGCCGGAGATCTGCTCTGGTATCTGGCGATGCTGTTCAGAGAACTTGATACAGACTTCCCAGAAGTAGCAGACACAAATATCAATAAATTAAAAGCACGTTTTCCGGATAAATTTAATCAGAATAAAGCTTATAATCGCGATCTTAAAACTGAGCGGGATATTCTCGAAGGTTGACCACAACTAAAGTTAATATAAAACAAAATAAATCTTAATCATTAAAATTTCACCATTATTGGGGGTCTCATGAAACTATTACCTATTATTGCACTTATCACAGCTCTGTTTCTTTCTTTTTCGACACAAGCATCACTTGCCAAAGATAAAAGCTACAAATTTAATTATAAAATGAGCCAGGCAAAGGAAATCAGCGACGAGACTGATCTAAAACTTCTGAGGGCAGCAGAATACTCGCTTAAGAAAGGGTACGGTTATTTTGTCATTGATAGCTCACGTACTTACGATAAAGCTGCTCAACAAAAAACAGTCAAATTCGGCCAGAGAAGGTCAAAACGCCCGCAAATCAGAACAGAACTGGTAATCCATTGTTATGATGCCAAACCCGAACAGGACGGCGCTTATAGTGCTAAGGACATCAAACTAGAAATAGATCAGAAGTATGGCAAATAGCTTGGAATTATTCCAATTATTCTAAGCCTCGTTGATAAACCCATTTCGGTTGACATCTTAAAAGTGTGGACATAATCTGAAATCTGACAAAATATTTTTGGGAGATTATCATGTCTTACTTTTCTTTCTTGCGAAATTCAACCGCATTGCTTTCCTTCACCGCAGTTTCCGCACTGGCGCAAAATTCTATGGCACAAGATGCCGCAGAAGTTGATGATACAGATATCATCGTCGTTACCGGATCATATATCGGTGGTAAAACACAAGAAAATTCACCTTCACCACTCAATGTGGTTTCGGCGGTTGATATTTCCGCGCAAGGCATAAATGTACTTGGTGATTTGGCACGGAATATGACATTTAATGCCGGGTCAGAACTAAATACAGATGCTTTTACTCAGAATTTTAGTACCGGTACTGGTAATGTAAATCTGCGCGGCCTTGGATTAAGTTCTACTTTGATCCTTATTAACGGTAAAAGACAAACTTTATCCGCAGCTTATGCTGATGATGGCAGTACGTTTGTCGATACAAATTCTTTAATGCCACTCATAATGGTAAATCGTGTTGAAACATTAAAAGATGGTGGCTCGGCCATTTATGGTACTGATGCGGTTGCTGGTGTTGTCAATTATAT
>CAXBLS010000012.1:0-39980 GCA_963976585.1 uncultured Kordiimonadaceae bacterium | reverse complement strand
TGAACAATGTAAAATTATTGCCAAGCCTGTTAATTTTTGCAGAAGTCGCCAACCGCGGATCATTCACCAAAGCCGCAATCCACCTTGGCATGAGCAAATCAGCAATTAGCCAACATATAAGTCGGTTAGAAGAACAGATGGGGGCGCAGCTTCTGTCACGTAACACCCGTGGCATGTCATTGACGGCGAATGGAGCGAAGCTTCTGTCACGAAGTGAGAGCTTAAAAGATCAGGTAGACCTGGCCTTTCAAGAGTTAGCAAGCGCCGAGGAGGTTCCGTCAGGTGTTTTTGCCGTAACGTCCCCTCATCTCTTGGAAAAAGATGTGATGACCCCTGCGATCAGGCAGCTCTGCATTGAGTTTCCACAAATTGAACCGCGGGTTGTGATTACGGATGAAGCACTGGATTTGATTAATGAAAATTTGGATGTAGCGATTTTTGCAGGTGATTTGCCGGACAGTAATTATCGCGCCTTACCGCTCGGAATGATAACAGAGAAATTTTTTGCCTCGCCTGAGTATATTCAAAAATCAGGAATGCCGGAAAAGCTGGATGATCTTTCCGAACATCGATGGCTACTCGCTGACTGGCAAAATAAAACTCAGACTTTTTATAAGAACGAAAAACAAACGGATGAAACCAGAGAGCTACGACCCTATGTGCGTAGCAATAGCCTATCTAGTATTGTTGAAATGGCAAAACAGGGTATGGGGGTTGCGTTACTATCTTCAATTGCTGTTGAATCTTATGCCAAGAATAGTCAATTAACACGTGTATTAAATGACTATCACGGCAAAAAATGGTCTTTTTATTTTGTCCATCCTTTTCGCGGCGAAAAACCAATCCATGTTACGCGATTTTATCACCTCATGAAGTATTTTTACTCAAAAGCGAATGTTGAAAGCTCCTACTGAGTGATCATGCACCTGGGCCGCAGTCCGTACGTCTTTTTACTGGAACTGGGCCAAGACGGAGCTTGCCGTTTAGATCACGTAGCGCCGTTCTTAAACCTTTTTCTATTACCGGGTGATAGAAGGGCATATCCAGAATTTCCGAAATTGTCATTTTTTGTTGATGACACCATGCAAGCAAGTGAGCAAGATGTTCAGCACGAGGGCCATTACCACCAATAGGTGGGGTAACGATGGTCTTTTGCAAGGTTGTTAAAAATCAAAGCGCACATAGTCAAGATCATGGCGCCAGGTAAGACGGTCATAAACACGAAATCCCATTGTGAACTTGCCATTAATACTATTAACGGGTTTGCGCCAGCTGGGGGATGCACCGTCTTGGTTAGTAGCATTGCCGCGATGGCGGTTGCCACGGCCAAAGGCATTACCCACCAGGCATTGCCTAAAAAGATCAGAAACAACACGCCGACAATTGCACAAATTAAATGACCGCCGATAATGTTTCTTGGCTGAGCAAGTGGACTATCCGGTATTGCAAAAGCAAGAACCGCACTGGCACCAAGAGGTGCGAATACAAAAGGCATTTCAGCGAAAGCAGCGATCGCCGCAGCGCTGCCAATTGCAATAGCACTGCCCAGCCAAGACCACAAAATATGCTTCATTGGTGCGCGCGGAGGGGAAGAGCCAACTGCCCGAATTTTATGAAGTAACGATTTCATTATTTTGCAATCCCATTTTCCAATTTTTCAATATGATCCATCAAGGGCTGCATATCTTCTTTGGTATATCTGGGGGTGATATGTTGAGGACAATTCCAGTCAAACGCTTCAATTTTAATGATAAATCCTCGCTCAACTTTTGCTTTGTAGTCGGGCACAGTCAGATGGCCGACAACATCACCTTCATTAATCACACTAATACGGCCCGCCATTTTTAGACGTCTTTTATTTTTATAATCCATAAAAAATAAAGAAACCCGGTCATTACCTTTAAAATTTCCAGCGCTAATATATTGTTTGTTGCCACTAAAATCAGCAAGGCCGATGGTTTTTTCATCTATTATTTTGACAAACCCTTTTGGACCACCACGGTGCTGGACGTAAGGCCAGCCTGTTTCGCTGACGGATGCAATATAGAAGCTATCGCTTTCTAATATAAAATCAGCCTCTTTGGGGCCTAGAATATTATTATAGTCTTCGCCTTCCTCGAAACGGGAATAGCTGTTACGGCTTCCTTTTTGTTGCTGTATTTCTTTCACATTGTCGGTGAACATTATTTCGGTATATCTATGGGCCATTTAATATTCCTTAAATGAAGTGAGTAACGGTGAAGAACGGCCTGGCGATATATTGATCGTCGCCAAGCCGTTTCATTTGTTATTTATTTTCCATGAAGTTTTCAATTTTTTCGGCGATCAACTGACCATCTTCTGAAAGAGCGAAATGGCCTGTGTCCAGCAAATTGAAATCAACATTCTTCAAATCACGCAGATATGGGTGAGCACCAGATGCGGGGAAGATATAGTCGTTTTTACCCCAGACAACCAACGTATCTGGCTGATGAGTGCGGAAATATTCTTGCCACTCTGGGTATAGAGGTGGGTTTGAGCCATAATCGTAAAATAACTCTAGCTGAATATCTTTATTGCCATCACGGTCCTGAAAATACTGATCAACAACCCAATTATCAGGATCAATCACTTCCGGGTTACGGGTGCCGTGGGTGTATTGCCACTTGGTAGCATCGATATTTAAAAATGCTTTAAGAGGCGTAGCATTTTCATCAGTGCGGTCTTCCCAGTACGCTTTAAAAGGTGTCCAGAAATCTTCTAGCCCTTCAACGTATGCATTGCCGTTTTGAATGATCAATCCGTCTACTTTTTCAGGATGCATCGTAGCCAAGCGAAAACCAACTGGTGCACCGTAATCCATTACATAAAGAGTATATGATGTGAGATTGATTTCATCCACAAATCCGTCAACCACGTTGGCTAAATTGTCAAAAGTATATTCAAATTCATCAACGGAAGGCATAGAGGAATTACCAAACCCTGGATAGTCAGGTGCAATTAATCGGTAATCGTCAGAAAGTTCATCGATCAAATCGGAAAACATCCGTGATGACGTTGGGAACCCGTGCAGCAATAACAAAACCGGAGCATCTTTGGGCCCTGCTTCGCGGTAAAAAATATCAAGACCATCTACCTTCACTGTTTTGTGAAGGGTGGTTTGTTCTGGTGCTTGTTGCGATAGAGTATCAGCCGCAAATGAAGTGCTTGTGGTTTGAGCAATTAATGCCGACGCCAATAGCGTGGTTTCAATAAATTTATTCTTAAAGATGTTTACGTTCCGAAGCATTTTTATTTCCTTTGTAAGGCTTAAATGTTAGCGACCTTTACCGATCGGTTAACTGTTATTTAATGATTGTTTACCGTTCTGTCAACCTATTTTTATAATTATTCCTATTTTACGTATTATTTGGGTATAGAAGAGCCGTTTATATTGACATAGGCTAGCAAGTTCATGTATGTACAGAACAGTAAACCATTTAGGATTTTATGATGAGTGCTTCTAAGAAAACGGAACTTATAGAGAAAGCTCTACTGGCCTATTATAAGGGCGGATTTCAAGCCGTAGGTATGGATAGGCTTGCGAAAGAAACGGGGATATCCAAGACGTCAATGTATAAGCATTTTCGCAAAAAGGAGGACTTAATACTTGAAGTTCTAGCCTTGAGGGATGAACAGTTTAGAAATTGGTTTATTCGCCGCATCGAAGAAATGGCGAATACGCCTGTTGAAAGGCTTTTGGCAATTTTCGACGCACTCGATGAGTGGTTCCACGAAGAGGATTTTTTGAGTTGCATGTTTATACGGGCTTCATCTGAATATCTAAAACATGAAGACCCAATTCATATGGCATCTGCAAAGCATAAAAGATTACTACTTGCATATGTTATTGGCCTTGCCGAACAAGCGGGAATTGACAATCCTGGTCAGTTAGCGCGTCAGTTAATGCTACTTAAGGAAGGGGCGATCGTACTCGCGCATCTTCACGGACCGGAAAATGTAGCAAATAATGCGAAGTCCGCGGCAGAGGTTTTGATAAAAGCTGCTATGAAATAACATCTTTAGAATTCTTCTGGACCGTGAGATTAAGCCACCAAGTGGCCTTCCTGTTAATCCAATGCGAGCCTTACTGCTGCGGCTGAGGCCCAAGGGGTGATGGCGAGGCTGAAGAGGGTTACGGCGCCGAGGAACAACAGTGGCGCATTACCGCCAGTGCCCAGAACGCTCGCGTCCACTGCCATGACGCCGAAGATCAGCACCGGGACATAGAGCGGCAAAATAAGAAGCGAGAGAAGCACGCCGCCTCGCTTCAAAGACACAGTAAGTGAAGCGCCGATGGTACCTATCAGCGACAGAGCCGGAGTGCCAATCAGCATGGCGTACATCAGCGGCAAGAAGGCCGCATCATCCATATTCATGAGAATGCCAAGAAGCGGTGTGATCAGTATCAGCGGCAATGACGTTGTTACCCAGTGAGCCAGAGCTTTGCCGATGACAATAAGCTCGAGTGACAAGGGACTAAGCGCATATTGATCAAGGGTGCCGTCTTCATAGTCCGCCTGAAAAATCCGATCAAGAGAAAGAAGACAAGAAAGAAGTGCCGCAACCCAAATCACACCAACGGCAATGCGGGCGAGCATATTTTGCTCTGGTCCGACACCAAGCGGAAACAAAGTGACTACGATTATAAAGAACGCCAACACCATGCTGCTGGTACTGCCGCCCTGCCAGCTTATTTTGATGTCGCGTTTTACGATGGACCAAAATTGAGTGTTCATTACCACTGATCCCCCAAGGATGAGAGCGATACTGAAAACTTAGCAAGATCGAGGGTTTTAAGCGCGCCGTCCTCAAGGCCGAGATCTACATGGGTGGCACAAATAATCATGCCACCACCAGAGAGATGGTTTTTCATAGCAGCGGCCAGAAGACCCAATCCCTGATCATCAAGTCCGACCGTTGGCTCATCATAAAGCCAAAGGGCTGCCGGGTGACAAAGTGAGCGAGCCAGTGCCGTGCGCCGGGTTTGACCGGAGGAAAGATAGCGAACCGGTGTATCCTTAAGATACCCGATGCCCATTTGAGTGATGGAAGACGATATTTTATCACTGCTTCCCCAAAATTCCGCCCAAAATTCGATATTTTCAAGCACGGTAAATTCACGCTTGAGAGCGTTCTTGTGGCCAAGGTAACAAATATTGCTTGATGTCCACTCCTGATCACCGAGAACAGAGTTGCCGTCTGATAAGACGTCGCCTTGTTCGCTGTCAATAAGTCCGGCCAGTGATTTTAGAAGCGTCGATTTTCCTGATCCGTTGGGGCCAACCAGTTTTAGAAGCGCGCCTGCACTTAATTCAAAGCCAAGAGCACGAAACACAGGCCTGTCACCACGGTTTACGGATAGGTCAGTAACTGAAAAGGTATTTATGGTTTCCACTTGGCTCTACTGCATAGCTTTGATTTCTAAAAAGCTATAGCAGTATATGGGGTTGCTGAGAAGTCCCGAGTTTAGATATAGAAGCTTTTTGAAATATCCCGCGCCCAAATAAGCAGCCCGGATGCAACAGTGAACAGACCCGCACCGATCAAAATCGATATCAATTCGCCGCTCTGTGCACTGGCATTGGCACCGGACGCAAACACGAGAAATGTTGCGACCATCAAGCCAATAAGAAAGTTTTTGCCATTAAAGAAGCCTGATAAAAATTCGCTCTTTGTTTTTCTTTGTACAATCATAATATTTGTTCATCATGTTTTAATTATTTCCATTAAAGCCAATATAGAGGAGAGTTTTGGTGATTCTTTGTCTCGAATAAGGTCTTTTTCCGACAAATAAAGGCGTGCGGGCCTTATTCTAAGAAATTATTAACTTTACCCACTACAGAAAACGCCGATTTTCCTTGAATTTTACGTCATTTTCCGTCAAAACATGCCCTATAAAACAATCCGAATAAAAAAAGGAGTTTACCCGTGGCAACTGTAGGTCAAGATACCCTGAATACACGCCGCACGCTTAACGTGGGCGAAAAAGAATATGATTATTATTCCTTATCCGAGGCAGCAAAGAAGCTAGGCGATATTTCCCGCCTTCCATACTCAATGAAAGTGCTTCTGGAAAACCTTCTTCGTTATGAAGATGGTATTACGGTCTCAACGGATGATATTCAGGCAATCATTGGCTGGCAAAAAGAAAAGCGAATGAACCGGGAAATTCAGTACCGCCCGGCACGCGTCCTTATGCAGGATTTCACCGGTGTTCCGGCCGTGGTTGATCTGGCCGCTATGCGTAATGCAGTTGTAGGTCTTGGCGGTAATCCTGACCAGATTAACCCTCTTAGCCCGGTTGATCTTGTGATCGACCACAGTGTGATGGTTGATAATTTTGGTGACAACAAAGCCTTCCAAAAAAATGTTGATCTTGAAATGTCCCGGAACAATGAGCGTTACCAATTCCTGCGCTGGGGCCAAAACAGCTTTGATAACTTCAGCGCCGTGCCCCCTGGAACCGGTATCTGTCACCAAGTAAACCTTGAATATATAGCAAAAACAGTTTGGACCGCGGACGTTGACGGAAAAACGGTTGCTTTCCCTGATACCTGTGTCGGAACGGACAGTCACACAACAATGATCAACGGCCTTGCGGTTCTTGGTTGGGGTGTTGGCGGTATCGAAGCGGAAGCAGCGATGCTCGGACAGCCCGTATCCATGTTGATCCCGGAAGTTGTCGGCTTCAAACTAGCTGGCAAGGCCCGCGAAGGCATCACAGCAACCGATATTGTCCTGACCGTTGTTGAAATGCTCCGCAAACACGGCGTTGTTGGTAAGTTCGTTGAATTTTACGGCAACGGTCTTGACGAAATGACCCTTGCTGACCAAGCAACAATTGCCAACATGGCGCCTGAATATGGTGCCACATGTGGTTTCTTCCCTGTTTCAAAAGCAACGCTTGAATATCTTGAATTCACTGGTCGTGACGACGACACAATCGCCCTCGTGGAAGCCTATGCAAAAGAACAAGGAATGTGGCGCGATGCGTCAACGCCTGATCCTGAATATACGTCTGGTCTTGAACTGGACCTTACCACTGTTGAGCCAAGCCTCGCCGGACCAAGCCGCCCGCAGGACCGTGTATCCCTAAGCAACGCAACAAACGCTTTCAACGAAGTACTGGAAACGCGCGGTAAAGGCGCAGAAAAAGACAAGGGCTTCGCAGTTGACGGCAAAGATTTTGAGCTTCACCACGGTGACGTTCTCATCGCCGCGATCACATCTTGTACCAACACATCAAATCCGAGCGTGCTTATGGCCGCTGGTCTGGTTGCGAAGAAGGCCAATGAACTTGGCCTTAACTCAAAGCCTTGGGTTAAGACATCCCTTGCTCCCGGGTCGCAAGTGGTCACAGACTATCTTGATAAAGCGGGCCTAACACCGCATCTTGATGCTCTTGGTTTTGACCTTGTTGGCTATGGCTGCACCACATGTATCGGCAACTCCGGGCCTCTTGCCGATGAGCTACGCAACACGATCAATGACAATGAAATGATTTGTGCGTCTGTTCTTTCCGGTAATCGTAATTTTGAAGGCCGCGTGAGCCAGGATCTCAAAACATCTTACCTTGCGTCACCGCCGCTTGTTGTTGCTTATGCCATCGCCGGCACACTGCAAATCGACATCACCAAAGATGCGCTTGGCCAAGACAGAGACGGCAATGATGTATATCTTAAAGACCTGTGGCCGACCAATGCCGAGATCGAAGAAACAATTCGGGCGTCCCTGACCCGCGAAATGTTTGTTGAGCGTTATAAAGACGTCTTCGCCGGTACAGAGCAATGGCAAGCCATCAAATTTCCTGAAGGCGAGACCTACGCCTGGGACGACAGCAGCACTTATATCCAGCATCCCCCTTATTTCCAAGGCATGACCATGGAAACAGGAAGTATTTCCGACATTAAGGGTGCGAATTTGCTTGCGCTTCTTGGTGACAGTATCACCACGGACCATATCTCACCGGCTGGCGCCATCAAGGCCGACAGCCCGGCTGGCAAATATCTTTCTGATAATGGCGTGGAACGCATTGACTTTAACTCATATGGCTCACGTCGCGGGAACCATCAAGTGATGATGCGCGGTACATTTGCCAATGTTCGCCTGCGTAACCTTATGGCGCCGGGCACCGAGGGCGGTATCACAACATATATCCCAACAGGCGAGCAAATGAGCATCTATGACGCGTCGATGAAATATCAGGATACCGGCACTCCTTTGGTTGTTGTTGGCGGCAAGGAATACGGAACCGGGTCATCACGTGACTGGGCCGCCAAAGGCACAAATCTTCTTGGTGTTAAAGCGGTGATTGTTGAAAGCTTTGAACGTATTCACCGCTCAAACCTTGTCGGTATGGGCGTGCTTCCGTTACAATTTAAAGGTGACGACAACCGCGAAAGCCTGGGTCTCGTCGGTACCGAAACTTTTGATATCGTCGGCATCGCGGATGGTATAGTACCGCAGCAAGATGTGAATGTAACGATCACCTATGCGGACGGCTCAACCAAAGACATCGTGGTTCTAAGCCGGATCGATACGGCAAACGAAGTGGAATACTATAAAAACGGCGGTATTCTTCATTACGTGCTTCGCAATCTAGCCTCGCAATAGGCAGACTAAAAAATTCTAAGAAAAGCCGGGTCATTGTGCCCGGCTTTTTTAGTCTCGAGGACTGGTGCGAATACCAAACAGATGCTTGAATGCTTCACCGTTTACACCGACAACAATTGCCAAAAGCATAAAAGTAAAGAAGGCTGACGGTATATTGACCAGTAGAGACGTCGTCATGAAATCAACTGCAAGCCTGTTCGCTATTTTCTCAAATGCCCAAGTAATGAAATAAGTATAGAGTGTTATTGGCAAAAATGCCCGCAGCATGAGTAGCCACAAGGAAACAGTATAGCCAGACGTGCCTCGCCAAATATTCCTCATGGACATACGCCGCCTGCCGAGCGCAGCACCAACCGTATAGAACGATAACCGCACCAATACGGGTGAAAACAGCAAAATTATCGCTGTCGTGCTTTGAATTGCAATAGTCTGCACAGCTTCGTTATCAATAAGCACGCCCCGCGAATATTGATAGAGCATCAAGCTCACTGAAAGAAGAAGTGTGGGAACGAACAAAATAATCGATGTTAATACGATGCGGAAAACAGAAAAGAATAAAGAGGACAGATCGAACACACCCGGACGTAGAACGTGGTCAATAAGCTGCAGGTAGGTCGCATGCTTCGCACCCATGAGAAATTGCCTATACCAAACAAGTGCGAAAGCAGCAGACGCCATCGCTCTGGGTACTGTTGGGTTCAACTGAGCACCATAATAATACATCAAATAGTCACAGAGAAATTCCGCGCTGACCCATACGATCATCGGCACAAAAGATAGTCTGACAAAATCGAAAAAGTGCTCCATAAAGAACAAGTAACTCTGACTAATTGTTCTACTTATTGAGATTTTATTCGTTTTTGCCTGAGGCGATATGTTCGACTTTTCAGACAATCCCCACTCCATACTCTACATTATTAACAATACAGAGTTATACCCTAAAAGATATGAACAACTCCTTACTAACTTCATCGCATTTGATGGAAAGACCATGAAAAAAGGACGGGTTGTGCTTTTCGCATGACCCGTCCTTTTTCACTATTCCGATTATACTAGCTATAACTGTTTGCCATCATTGAAGAAAGCCGTGACGCAAAGGCCACAGGATCATCTGGAAGCTCCCCTTCCATGATACGTGCCTGATCAAGAAGAATTTGCGATGCATCCTTAAGCGCATCCACGGATCCTTCCTTCTTCGCTGCGGCCGCCAGTGTTTTTATAAGCGGGTTCTTTGCATTAATTTCCATCACCCGCGCGCTCGCTTCACCATCAAATTTGTTATGCATTTTAAGAATACGTTCCATATGCATATCCATATCGTTATCGTCAGCGACCAGACAGACGGCACTGTCGGTCAGGCGGTTCGATACGCGAACATCTTTAACGGCTTCGCCAAGATTCGTTTTGAGTACCGCGATAAGAGCATCAAGCTCAGGCGTATTTTCGCTCTTCTCATCGTCTTTTTTGTCATCGAGGTCGGCGGTGCCGCGAGTTACCGAACCAAGTTTCTTTCCGTCAAATTCCGGCACCATTTGCATCCAAAACTCATCAACAGGATCGGTCAGGTAAAGCACTTCGATATTTTTTGCTTTAAAGCCTTCGAGTTGCGGCGAGCGCTTTGCCGCTGCAAGGCTGTCACCGGTAATGTAATAAATCGTTTCCTGATCTTTACCCATGCGCGAAACATAATCTTCAAGGCTGGTAAGCTCTTCGCCTGCTGTTGAGTGAAAACGCGAAAGTTTTAAGATCTGGTCACGACGGGCAAAATCTTCATAGATGCCTTCTTTAAGAACCGATCCAAAATTATTCCAAAACTCGTTATAACCATCCGCGTCTTTTTTGGCTTTTTTCTCAAGCTCATTGAGCACCCGTTTGGTAACTGCACCTGAAATGCTGGTCATTACCGGATTATTTTGCAGCATTTCGCGACTGATATTAAGCGGCAGATCTTCACTGTCAACCACACCGCGCATAAACCGCAAGTAGCCCGGCAGCAAATCTTCGCAGTCGTCGGTGATGAAAACACGCTTAACGTAGAGCTTCACTTTTGTTTTGCGTGACGGATCAAATAAATCCATCGGCTGTTGGCTTGGAATAAACAGCAGTACCGTATACTCAATTTTACCTTCCGCGCGGTAATGGATCGTTGTTGCCGGCTCATCAAAGGCGTGGGCCACATGATGATAAAATTCTTTATATTGATCATCCGTAATGTCAGATTTCGACCGCGCCCAAAGAGCTGTTCCGTCATTGACCTTTTCTGATGTTTCTTTTTCTTCTGCCTCTGCATCTTCATTTTTGCTGATCAACGTAATCGGCAACGTGATATGATCGCTATAGGTCTTGATGATGTTCTTAAGGCGCATAACTTCAAGGAATTCTGAAGCGTCATCTTTGATATGCAGTGTAATCTGCGTTCCGGTACCGTCTTTTTTTGCATCAGAAATTGTATATTCGCCGATACCATCTGAAACCCAGGCCCAAGCCTTGTCTTCGCCGGCTCTTCGGCTGATGACTTCCACCTTATCAGCAACCATAAATACGGAATAAAAACCAACCCCGAACTGACCGATCAGATTGACGTCCGACTTTTCATCGCCGGACATGTTGTCTACAAATGTTGACGTACCGCTTCTGGCAATAGTTCCCAGATGCGAAATAAGATCATCCTTATTCATTCCGACGCCATTATCAGAAATAGTCAATGTTTTTGCATCTTTATCAAGATGAATATCAATGGCAAAGTCACCCGCGTTCTTTAGAAGTTCCGCATTGGTTAGCCCCTCGTAGCGCAACTTATCGCAGGCATCTGATGCATTTGAAATAAGCTCCCTGAGAAAGATTTCCCGGTCACTATATACCGAGTGAACCATCATGTGTAATAGGCGTGAGACTTCTGCCTCAAAGCCATGTTTTTCGCTTTTCATTTTAAGCATGTCCTAAATTTGTTGTCATATAGTTGAGATATGGCGTATTTGTTCATGATTTCAAGGCATTGAGCATCAAAAATATGCTTTTAGTCAATCTTTTTTACCCGTTTGCCCAGTCCATCAAGAAGTCCGTCCATACGAGCGAGCCAGCGGACAATGGAATCATCGTCTTCCAGCAGTTTTTTCGAGCTTGTCCCTCTCGCCCATAAAAAAGTGCTGTAAAGCGCATAATCCTGATATGTGGGAGCTTCGCCGCCGATGAAATCTGCGGAACTGAAATATTGCTGGTAAGGCCAAAGTGCGGTTTTAAAGGTTGAAAACGATGCTTCAAAGTCCAATGCCGCCTCCTCTATGGTGCAGCCAATTCTTGGTTCGCGGGTGGCGCGGAAATAGTCTTTATCACTGTCATCAATAACATCATAGATATCCGCAACAATCGTTCGAAACAACGGCACCAACAGTGGCATGGAAAGCTGAAAAGTAAAAAGCCTGGCGGCTGAACGGCTTTGAAATAATGATGGCCGCTCTGGATAAGTGTCCTCAAGATAGGTGCATATTTCCCAGCTGTCCGTGGTGACTTTGTCCCCATCAACTAGAATAGGTACCGTTTTAGCATCCGCAAACGAAAGCGTTTCTTTTATCTCGGTAAAATGTAGTGGGACGGTCTCATACTCAAACCCCTTATGTGCTAGCGCCAATTTAGCACGCCAGACAAACGGGCTAAAGCTATTTGATTTATCACGTCCAACAAGTTCATAAAGTTTCATGGAAACGCCCCTTCTATTATGATTTAAGGGCACAGTAACATGCCTTAAAAAAAATTGCAGCCAGTAGAAAAAATATTGCTGGGTGAAGGGGAGGGAAAAGGGTTCGCAATATCTAATCACTGGCTGCAGGGACTAACAGTATCAGGTATAGGGACCAATTAAGGCGGAGTTAAGAGTGAAATAAGGTCATTTTGTGGCAATTTTAGTTGCAATCATTTTAGACTCGCCGCAAGATCAGGCTAATGACGGATCAATCAACGATAATTCCATTCCATTCGGCTCAGAAAAACAGAGCCGCACCCCCGACTATATTTTTTGAACGTCCAGAGTTCGAAGCCATATTAAACATCTACGGCAAGATGGTCGCGTCCGGCTACTGGAAAGACTATGCTATTTCCGCCAGCAAAGACGTCGCCATATTTGCTGTGTTTCAAAAGGCAAGTGAAAGACCCGTTTTCCGCATTACCAAAAATCCTGCCCTTAAGCATAAACAGGGCGCGTTTTCCATCCTGTCCAGTCAAGGTCAGGTTCTTAAGCGCGGACAGGACCTTCGTCAGGTTCTAAAATATTTTGATAAAAAATTGATAAAGCTTGTACAGTGATCAGCGACCTTGCGGCCGTCTCGGTGGCTTTAGGATAGTGGCACGGCCATCCATATCTGGATCTGTTTCCGGAAAATCAAGCGTATGATGAAGACCACGACTTTCGGTTCGGCTTATGGCAGACCGCACGATTAAATCTGAAACCGTCACCAGATTACGAAGCTCAAGAAGATCAGGGCTGATACGAAAATGACTATAATATTCACGGATTTCCCCGGCCAGCATATCAATACGGCGCGCCGCACGTTGAAGGCGGCGAGTTGAGCGGACGATGCCAACATAATCCCACATAAAATGGCGCAGTTCATTCCAGTTGTGAGACACCACAACTTCTTCATCGGAATCGGTGACGCGGCTCTCGTCCCATGGTTTGATATCTGCGTCCAGTTTTTCCTTTTTCAGAACCTTCGAAATATCTTTAGAGGCCGCTTTGGCAAAAACAAGACACTCAAGCAGAGAATTGCTGGCCATACGGTTGGCGCCGTGAAGGCCGGTATGCGCCACTTCACCAACAGCATATAAATTGCTGACATCGGTTCGGGCATTAAGATCCGCCATGACCCCACCGCAGGTATAATGAGCCGCAGGTACAATCGGGATAGGGTCCTTGGTCAGATCGTAACCTAACTTGAGACAGCGTTTATAGATGGTTGGAAAATGTTCCTTTATAAAATCATCGTCTTTGTGAGAAATATCCAGATAAAGACAATCAACACCAAGCCGCTTCATTTCATGGTCAATGGCGTGGGCTACAATATCACGAGGTGCCAGCTCCGCCCGTTCATCAAATCGGTCCATAAATCGCTTGCCGTTTGGCAGACGTAAATAAGCCCCCTCACCGCGCAAGGCTTCTGTAAGAAGAAATGTTCTTGCTTCCAGGTGATAAAGGCAGGTCGGGTGAAACTGATTAAATTCCATATTGGCAACGCGGCATCCCATACGCCAGGCCATGGCGATACCATCGCCAGTGGAACCATCCGGGTTTGAAGTATAAAGATACGCCCGGCTCGCACCGCCGGTGGCGAGTACGGTTGCTTTGGCACGAAACACGTCAATCATACCACGCTTTGTATCCAGTACATAAGCGCCAACACATTTGGAGCGCTTTTTATTGCTCACTAGATCCACGGCCATATGATGTTCAAACAGGGTTATATTGGCATGTTTTTTGACCTGTTTTTCAAGGGAGATTTGAACTTCCTTGCCCGTGGCATCGGCACTGTGGATTACGCGGCGAAATGAATGTCCCCCTTCTTTGGTCAGATGGAAGTCCCCCTCGACTACGGTTTCCTTGTCTGGTTCATCATCTTTGGTAAAATCAGCCCCATTTTCGATCAGCCAGTTTATGGCTTCCTTGCCCTGATCGACAACAAACTTTACTGCATCATAATCGCATAATCCAGCACCAGCATCCAGCGTGTCATCAATATGGGCCTGAGTGCTGTCACGATCATCAAGTACCGCGGCTATGCCGCCTTGAGCCCACGCGGTACTGCCGCTTGAAATTTTACTTTTTGAAAGCACCGCGACTTTAGCATGATCCGCCACCTGAAGAGCCAGACTTAGGCCTGCCGCACCGCTGCCGATCACCAGAACATCAAAATCGTGGCTCAATGTCATGGGTCAGTCCTCTCTGCATTTTGTCAGCTGAAGGAATATATCTTCGAGGTCACTTTCTTCTGTCCGCAGGTCTGCGATTTCTATTTCTGTCGCGGCAATCTTATTCAGTATTTCACCGACCGTGATTTCGCTTGGGCTAAAATGAATTACAATTTCACCGCCATCATTGAGCTTGCCGCCGATTTCCACAATCGATGACGGAAGGCTTTCAACAGGAGATGCTGGTTGAATGACAACCATCTTTTCATCGACCTGCTTGAGAAGAGCTGGTGTTTTTTCACAAATTACCAGCTCACCATTATTAATAATGGCAATTTCATCGCAAAGCTCTTCTGCTTCCTCAAGATAATGGGTGGTTAGAACAATGGTCACGCCTTTCTTATTGAGTTCTCTGACATATTGCCAGATATGCTGCCTTAGTTCCACATCAACACCCGCTGTCGGCTCATCAAGCACCAGGATGGGCGGATTATGAACCATGGCTTTTCCAACCAGCAGTCGGCGTTTCATTCCCCCGGAAAGTAGCCGGGTATAGGCATCGCGCTGCTCTTCGAGGCGCATGGCTTTAAGGATTTCATCGGAACGGCGTTCCGACTTTGGAATGCCGTAATATCCGGCGTAGAGTTCTAAAATTTCAAAGGGGGTAAAATAGGCATCAATATGCACTTCCTGGGGCACAATACCGATATTGGCCTTGGCGTTTCGCGTGTCTTTAATGGTATCAAATCCCCACACTTCAACCGTGCCTTCCGTTTTATCAACGACGCCAGCAATGATATTTATGGTTGTGGATTTTCCGGCACCGTTGGGACCAAGAAGTCCAAATATAGAACCTTTTGGAATAGAAAGGTCCACGCCCTTAAGAGCGACTTTTGGCTTCGACGCACCTTCGCCAGCATAGGTTTTTTTTAGGCCACGAATTTTTATCGCTAGTTCTTGATCTGTCATGTTTAATGATCCAATATAAGCTTGTTTATTCGGTATCATTCGCTAGTCTATGGGTCAATGACTATTCGGGGTATTACATAAAAAATAATGGAACGCTAAAAAGCATGTCTAACGGAAAACATCTCTATCTCATCGACGGTTCAGGCTTCATTTTCAGGGCCTATCATGCCATTCGTCCACTAAATCGTCCCGACGGCACTCCGGTAAATGCCGTATCCGGCTTTTGTAATATGCTTTTTAAACTTCTGCGCGATTTGGATGATAGCGAACGACCCAGCCATCTTGCAGTAATTTTTGACGCTGGCCGAAAAACCTTCCGAAACGATATTTATCCAGAATATAAAGCACACAGACCACCGGCCCCTGATGACCTGGTTCCGCAATTTAAAATCATTCATGATGCGGTCGAGGCTTTTAACCTTCCGTCAATTCAGCTCGCGGGATATGAAGCCGACGATATCATCGCCACTTACGCCAAACAGGCTGAAAAAGAAGGCCACAGGGTAACAATAGTCTCGTCTGATAAAGATTTGATGCAGCTGGTCTCTGACAATATCGACATGTTTGACAGTATGAAAAACCGCTTCATCGGCGCCGAAGAAGTGATAGAAAAATTTGGCCTTGGTCCCGAAAAGGTCATTGAAATACAAGCGCTTGCCGGGGACAGTTCCGACAATATACCCGGAGTTCCCGGTATCGGTGTAAAAACTGCAGCGTCGCTGCTTGAGGAATATGGTGATCTTGATACGCTCCTTGAACGGGCGTCTGAGGTTAAGCAAAATAAACGCCGGGAAAACCTGATTGAGTTCGCGGATCAAGCGCGTGTCAGTCGCGAACTGGTAACCCTGGTACAGGATGTCCCTGACCTTCCGGATTTAAACAGTTTTGAACTCAGCGACATTGACCCGGAAAAAGTACTACCATTTCTGGAAGAACAAAATTTCAGAAGCTTGCAAACGCGAATATTTAACCATCTCGGCCCTGATATATCGGCGGAATTTGACCCGATTGAGGTTGCAGCGCCAAAAGAAGTGACCTATGAAACGGTAACAACGGTGGACGCGCTTAAAAAATGGATCAAGATGGCCGAAAATGCGCGTCAGGTGACCATCGATACCGAAACCACATCGCTCAACGCAATGGCTGCCAAACTTGTCGGTATTTCGCTTTCAGTCACCAGCGGTGAGGCCTGCTATATCCCGCTGCAGCATGTCAGCCACTCGGAAGAACCCGTTGATCTTTTATCCGAGCCAGACGAAGCCCCAATGCCGGATCAAATCCCACTGGATCAGACACTGGACCTTCTTCGTCCGCTGCTCTCAAATCCTGCCGTGTTGAAAATTGGTCAGAATATAAAATATGATGCGCTAATTCTGAAAAAATATGACGTGGCAATCACACCGTTTGACGACACGATGCTGATATCATATGTGCTTGATGCCGGTGTTAACAAACACGGCATGGATGAACTGTCGAGAGTGCATCTTGATATCACGCCGATCCCGTTTAAAGAAATTGCCGGTACGGGTAAGAAACAAATAACTTTTGATCAAGTTCCAATTGATAAAGCCACCGAGTATGCCGCTGAAGACGCGGATATTACTGGCAGGCTGCACCGGATCTTAAAACCAAGACTGGTTCAGGAAAAGATGCTTACCGTCTATGAGACTCTGGAGCGTCCGTTGGTTCCGGTACTCGTTGAAATGGAACATAACGGTATCAAGGTTGACCGTGATATGCTGGCGCGCCTTTCTAATGAATTTGCCGTACGCCTGGCGGAGCTTGAAGGCGAGATACATGAGCTTGCTGGCCATCCGTTTAACATCGCATCCCCCAAGCAACTTGGTGAGGTGCTTTTTGATGAAATGGAAATCCCCGGCGGCAAAAAAAGTAAAACCGGCGCCTATACAACGGGAGCCGATATTCTTGAGCGATTGGCAGCCGACGGTCATTTGCTACCGGAAAAAGTGCTTGAATGGCGCGCTCTGGCCAAGCTGAAGAGCACATATACCGACGCTCTTCAGAATGAAATTAATAATGATACGGGCCGCATACATACGTCCTACTCCATGGCCTCAACAACCACGGGGCGACTTTCATCAAATGATCCAAATTTGCAAAATATTCCTATTCGCAGTGAAGAAGGACGAAAGATTAGAAACGCCTTTATTCCCGAGGAAGGCTTTAAGCTGGTCGCAGCTGACTATAGTCAGATCGAGCTTCGTCTGCTGGCGCACATAGCGGATATCGACAGCCTCAAACAAGCCTTCAATGATGGCATCGACATTCATGCTATGACAGCATCCGAAGTTTTCGGCGTCCCCATTGAGGGTATGGCTCCGGCCATCAGACGGCAAGCCAAGGCGATCAATTTCGGTATTATTTACGGCATTAGTTCATTCGGGCTGGCCCGTCAGCTTGGCATGAGCCGCTCTGAAGCTAAAATATTCATCGACCGCTATTTTGAACGTTTCCCCGGAATTCGCAATTATATGGAAGATACAAAGGAATATTGCCGTAACAAGGGCTATGTGGAAACCATATTTGGCCGCAAAATACATGTCGGCAGCATTAATGACAAAAACGGCATGAGGCGTTCTTTTGGTGAACGGGCCGCCATCAATGCCCCCATACAGGGATCTGCTGCTGACGTTATTCGCCGAGCCATGATCAAGATGCCGGACGCGCTGAAGAATGCTGGCCTGAGCGCCAGAATGCTGCTTCAGGTCCATGATGAACTAGTGTTTGAAGTGCCTGAAGATGAAGTGGAAAAAACAATTCCGGTGGTCCGTAAAACAATGGAGAATGCTGCGTTGCCAGCGCTTGAAATATCAGTCCCGCTTACCGTTGACTGCGGCATTGGTGATAATTGGAACGAAGCCCACTAAATTAACGCTTGTGAACCGCAATATTGCCAATTAGGACGCGGGCTTTATCGTGTTTTAGCACACCATTGGTCACATTTTGCAAAGAACGGCCGAGAATATTGGCGTTGACCGGACGGTTGATATCAAAAAAATTAAGGGCCAGTTTTAAAGTTTCCTGCATGTATGCGTTTTTCAGCCTTGGCATAACCTTACGCGCCTCTGCCCGCTGATCAGTATCATCTATTTTCAATTGGAGCAGAACCGTCATTGTACCTGCTGGCCGCTTGCGCTTGTTATACATAGCCACACTTATCGGTGGGATCTCAACAAATTCGCTCACATCTTCGGGAGCTTCTTTCTTTTCCGGCGCTGAGCCGGCAATGGTTGCCACTGTGCCCATAAAAAAACTTAACGCCATAACGACTATAAATCTTATCATCTTGAAATACCCTTTTATATATATGTCCCGCCAGTAACCGCGAGCACGCGCTGGAGGCCGTCTTGATAACGGGCGAGCCTGTCTTGCAGATGGGCCGGTGCCGGGCCAATATTTTTCTTAGCATCTTCAAGAATTTGCGCCCTTATCGGATCAAAGGTCAGTGAGCGGTGAGCGCTCTGAATAGTCTGAATAGCGTTTTCCAACTGATTGAAAATATATTCTGCTTCCTGGCGCGTACTGAAGGAAAATGCGCTGTTGAGCCCAAGGGCAAATACACCCCCCAAGTCTTCAGGATCTATGCCCTTATCGTCATCCAGATCAAACAGTACTTCGGAAGCGATTATGCTTCTTTCTTCCAGGCCTAGTTTGGAAAGCGCGTCTCTGCCGTCTGCGCCCGCCTTAAACTCGACCTCTGCACCGTTGTTCGCTTGAAGTTTAAGAGCCGGGCCATCTGGGCCGCTGGTGACGCTTGCCTTCAGATTTCGCGTTGAGTAAGTATTTATTCTTGTCGCCAGGCGGTCAAAGGTGTCCCCTTCACGAATATCGATCTTGATATCACGGCCGCCATTGACGGAAATATAGAAATGATCGCCTGCCCGAAGTGATGTTTGTGTTTCGACGTCGCGGGTTTGAGTGTTATTGACCGTGCCAGTCGGCAGGCCCAGCACATCAAGTACTGATGAACCATTTTCTGCAACCGCGAGACCCGTTAACGTATTATATCCGGCCGTACCGCCAAGTTGCTGCTGCCAGTCAAGAGCGCCTGTTGCACCGTCAAGTTTAGCCGTAAAACCATCTGTGAGGCCAGTACGGGTTTCACCAGAAAGCGTGCCACCAGTTGTGCCCGCCACATAAACCGCGCCGCTGGTGACCTTAATGTCCGCGATGCTGTCAGATGAAACGGTGCCAAGATAAGCGGTCCAATCCGCTGAAAACCCTGATCCGCCGTCCGATAGTTTCGTTACAAATCCGTCTTTACCACCGCTGTAAGAGCTGCTAACGGTTCCACCGTTCAGAGAGCCATTTAAAGTCGATCCGGAAATATATATCTCTGTACCAACAACGGAAATACCGGTGACTTTCCCACCTGCCAGATCACCAAGATCATATGTTGCAAGCGTGCTTTCAAGATTATCTTTGTCGAGCTTGCGAAGGACCGCATTTCCATCTTCTTCCGCCACCACCAGCAAATTTCCATCATCAGCTATGGCTATTTCTTTGCCGTAATCATTTGCTGCGGAGCCATATTGGCTTGTCGCAAGCACCGTGCCACTGGCGCTTCCCAGCTTTACAATCACTGCGTCAGTACCACCGTTATCGGTTGTTGTTGTATCAAAACGCCCCGAAACCTGACCGATAAAATAAACATCGCCATTTGCGTCTGTGGTCAGACTATTGGCCTGATCGGTTGATATGGTATCGAGCTGCCTTGTCCACAGTTCCTCCCCGTCAACCGCATATTTGGTTATAAAACTATCTGTACCGCCAAACACATCTGCTGTGACGAGCTCTTCGTTGGTTTTTCCTGCGATGATGACATTGTCATCCGCGTCTACGGTAATTCCAAATGCTTCCGCTTCATCACTGGCGCCAACAAGTCTTGACCAAAGCAGGTTGCCGGTGGAATCGAACTTTGACAAAAACACATCACTCGTCTGCGCTCCGTTGATCTGCGTCCCGAAATCACCCTCTGTTGTGCCGACAACATAGCTGTTGCCATGGCTATCAACTGCCACCGCAGTTGGTGTTGTTTCAAATTTTATTGGGGTTGATTTTATATCCTCGCCGTCTGCATCATCTGCGCTGGCTGGAATGACAAAGCCATTGGCATCAATGCCAACAATTTCCTGGGTGTATTTTTTGCTAAGACCGCTGCCATCCAGCGTATCATACTTTGTCAGCGTTCCCGTTTCTATGGAACCGTAATCGCTGGATTTATTTGTCCCCGTTAAGATCAAGGCAGGACCTGCGCTCGCGGCACTAAAAGACAGCTGCTCAGTACCATTTACATCAAACTTGAAACCGAACTTGCCGTCTTCATACTCTTCAATTTGAATGCGGCTTTTATATTTGCTCACGGTTTCACCGTCGCCGTTAAGCTCTGTTATTTCGGATATTTTGCTATTGATGTGGTTTTTTATGTTGGAAAGAGAAAGATCACCACTAATTGCCGAAAGATCAATTACAACATCTTCTGCCGCTTCGAACCCATCCGAAATACTAATGGTAAAAACCTCATCGCCGTTAAGGGACGACAGCGCCGCCGTTTCGCTAGCGGATATAACCTGCCCTTCAATATCTCGGTCGTTCTTGCCCATCACTGCTGTCGTGGTCACGTAGGATTTTTTCTCGCCAGCCATCAGGATCAGCTTATCGAGCTCCACAGCGCGAACATATGCATCTATTTCCGCAAGTCCGCTTTGAAATTTTGTGCTCAGTCCTGCGATCAACGACGACGATGTCTTATCATCTTTGGCATATTCAGCAATGGTTTTAAGATCGTTGAGGGCGCTATAAAGGGTGAAAAGTGCTTTATCATCCTTATCAAACCCCGCCGCCTTGACGGCTGAGGTATTTTCGTTGATGAAAGTGGATTTGCTTCTGATCTGATTATAGCGGCTAAGAAGGGATCTATCATCTTCTTCGGCCCACGGTGTGACCACCGCCGGACCTCTACTGGCGAAGGACGCCGCCGATGTACCAAAACTGCTCGAGCCAATGCCATATTTGGCATTATAATGACCGCCGAGAACCGACACATCGAAGTTGATTATAGATAATTCTACCACATTTCTTACTCTGATTTCTTCAGATACAAATATTCATACACCATAGTAGGGACAATAAGTTAACAAAAACTCTATTTTTGTGCCATTTTTATCAAGTAGCTATTGAAAGATCACGCCCTTGCATTTACATCTACTAAAGACTTAAAATTTAGAAAAATATGAACGGATTGAAAAGATGGGCAATTTTGCTTATTTATTAGCTGACCTGATTATGGGTTTATCAAGTATCATTTCACTACTGCTGTTTGTGTATATCGTCATCAGCATCCTTGTTTCATTCAATGTAATCAACACTTACAATCAGTTTGTCAGCGTCGTCTACGGCTCGCTTCATAAATTGTTTGAACCGGTCTTAGGACCCATTAGAAATGCCATGCCCGATCTTGGCGGTATTGACTTGTCACCGATCATTGTGTTTTTTGCCCTGCGCTATCTCACCCCGTTTATCGCCGAGGCTATTATTCGGCTCGCTTAATTTATTTCACCTTAAGGAATTGGTTTAATGACCGCATCTATCATCGATGGCAAAGCGTTTGCCGCAAATCTGAAAGAAGAAATTGCTCGCAAAGTCACCATTCTAAAAGATAAATATAGCCTTACTCCCGGCCTTGCCGTTGTGTTGGTTGGCGAGGACCCCGCCAGTCAGGTTTATGTGAGAAATAAGAATAAATCGACCGAAGCGGCCGGAATGAACAGTTTTGAATATCTGATGGATGATAATGTCAGCGAGGAAGAACTAATCACCAAGGTCAAAGAGCTCAACGAAAATCCCAAAGTTCACGGTATTCTGGTGCAACTTCCTCTTCCCAAACACATCAACGAAGCAGCGGTGATTGAAACCATCACCCCCGAAAAGGATGTGGACGGATTTCATGTTATCAATTCCGGCCTTCTGGCAACGGGCGGCAAAGGCATGGTGCCCTGTACCCCGCTTGGGTGCATCATGATGCTCAAAGACCAGCTGGGTAGTTTAAGCGGACTTGACGCTGTAGTGGTCGGAAGATCCAACATCGTTGGTAAGCCGATGGCCCAGCTGCTACTTAATGAAAGCTGCACGGTAACCATTGCCCATAGCAGGACAAAAAATCTTGCCGAAGTTGTTGGCCGTTCTGATATCGTTGTTGCCGCCGTTGGTGTTCCTGAGCTGGTCAAAGGCGACTGGATCAAGCAAGGCGCAACCGTTATTGACGTAGGCATCAACCGCATAGAAAAGGAAGACGGTAAAACCAAGCTCGTGGGCGATGTGGAATTTGAGGCTGCCTCTCAGCGCGCAGGCGCGATCACACCGGTGCCTGGCGGCGTCGGTCCCATGACCATTGCCGTTCTCCTACAAAATACTGTAACTGCCGCCTGTCGCCAGCTTGGAATCGATGAGCCTGAATAAGATCCGATTGTTAAAATATTAATTGCTAATTTTCCGATTTCATGTACCTCTTTAGAAGCAATTTGAAGAGGACCAGATGACGACGCTTGAAACACATTATGGAAAATGGGACAAAGGCCGGATAAAAAGGCAGTTTTCACAACTGGTTTCCTTATCCATACCCATTATTTTACAGCGTCTCGGTATCATGACACTTGGTATCGTAGATACGGCCATGGTCGCCCGCTATTCAACTGTGGAAGTGGGTTATCAGGGCATTGCCAACAGCGCTCTCGCCTCAACATTAATCGTCGCCTCCATCGGTCTTCTCATGGGGACTATGGTTCTGACCTCAAATGCCTTCGGTGCCAAGGATTATAAACGTTGTGGTCGTATCTGGCGCCGCTCGATACCTTATAGCCTTGTTATTGGTTTGGTTAGTTTTGTTATCTGTTTGTTTGGCGAGCCAATTCTACTGGCTCTGGGCCAAACCGAAGACATCGCCCGTGGTGGTGGAGAGGTTATCGGTGTTTTATCCATAGGCATCCCCATGGTTGCATTAATGCTCAGTTCACAGTTTTTTCTGGAAGGCATTAACCGTCCCCTTCCGGGTATGGTGTTGATGTTTATCGCTAATATACTCAATATATTTCTCAATTGGATCCTCGTCTGGGGACATCTTGGGTTTGAACCAATGGGCGTAATCGGCTCCGCATGGGCGACAAATATTGTAAGGATATTTCTTGCGGTCTCCTTGCTTTGCTACGTACTGTTTGTATTGGACCGGGAAAAGTATGGCCTTTTTGAAAAGGTGGATATGTCCTGGAAAGCATGGAAAAAGCATCGCCATATAGGGTACGCTGCAGGCTTTACCAACACAGTCGAACATTTTGGTTTTGCTGCACTTTATGTCTTCGCGGGGCTGCTTGGTACCATCAGTCTCGGTGCACTGACCATCGCATTTACTACATTTGGTGTCCCGTTCATGATTTGTTACGGGATTGCGGGCGCCACCGCGGTGCGTGTCGGAATAGCCCTTGGGCGAGAAGACCGTCAGGATATGGCACTGGCCGGTCTGTGTGGACTGGCCTTTAACGGAATGATTTGTCTGCCATTGATGATTATTTTGATATATTTCCCTGCCAACATAGCCGGTCTTTTTAGTACGGATGTGGTACTCATTGCCGCGACGACGCCCCTGATCGCCCTTTCTGCATGGATGCTCTTTCTTGATACTGCACAAACCGTAGTGGGCAATGCCTTGCGTGGAGCGCAGGATATCTGGATGCCAGCGATATTTTATATAATTTGTTATAGCCTAGTTATGATACCGCTGGCTTATTACCTCACCTTTACGCTGGATCACGGTGCCATCGGCCTGATTGAATGTATTATCGTTGCAAGCTTCTTATCAATCAGTTTATTATTGTCACGTTTCTTATATTTAACACTTTTTAAAAAACAACCGGATCATGATTGATAATCAAAGAAATCTTACGTTCTCTATCGCTTTGCGCTCGATTATTTTTAACTGTTATTTTTACATCTCTTTTACTCTGTTCATAATATTTGTTCTTACTCCACTTTCGTTCTTGAAATCTCCTAAACCCATGCGGCGCGGAATATTGGCTTTAATCAATTCAACTATTTTCATGTTTGATAAAATTGCAAATATCAAAATTGTTGAGCGAGGATTGGAAAATATCCCCAAGGACAAAGGCTGTATCCTTTGCAGCAAACACATGAGCAATATGGATGCCTACTTCCTATATCGTCGCAATCCAAATTTGACAGCGATGGCCAAAAAAGAGCTATACAGTGTTCCCCTCGTTGGTAGAATACTGAACAAAATGGGGGTTCTGGCCATTAATCGCGGCGCAGGTGAAGCGCAAAAGCAAACCACGGTATTTGCCAAAGAACTGTTGAAACGAAAAATACCGATGATCATTTTTGCCGAAGGAACGAGAACTCTGGTTGGCGAGCGAAGGCCCTTAAAATCAGGTGTTTTCTACTACCAACAGGAAGAAGAGCTTGATATCATAGTCGTCGCTCATAATTCAGGTGTCTTATGGCCAAAGAAATCGTGGATCAAATGGCCCGGCACACTTTATGTCGATTATTTCCCGCCAATGCCGCGTGGTATGGATAAAGAGGGCTTTATGGCCGAACTTGAGAAACGTCTTTTGGACCATAGCGAAGAATTAATGTTGTTATAGGCCCGCTTATCCAGTATATTGAACAAATCTACAGGACAGTTACAATATGCCGCAAACATCGCCGCCCGATATCGGTCAGAAAATAAAACAGCTTCGCTCCGCCAAGAACCTGACCCTTGATCAACTTGCGAGCCAGAGCGGCGTTTCGAAATCCATGCTTTCACAAATTGAACGCAACAAAACCAATCCCACTGTCGCTACGTTGTGGAGTATGACACGTGCGCTTGATGTTGAGATCGGTGAGCTGCTCGGAAGCGCAGAAAAGCCCCATGAGAAGAAACGCGCTATTTCGTTGGTTAGAGCCCATCAAACCCCTGAGATTCAAAGCGCGGATGGGCGATGCACACTCAGAATACTGGGCCCTTTAGAACTTGTTTCTAATATAGAATGGTATGACGTCAAACTCGAAAAAGGTGGCGTGTTGAGTTCTGATCCCCATGTTAAAGGTACAGAAGAGCATCTGACAATTTTGGCCGGTGAGGTCGAAATCGCCTCTGCCGGTGAATTTCAAAAGCTTTCCTCAGGCGATACCGCGCGCTATAAGGCAGATGTCGAACATCTTATAAAAAATGTTGGTGTGGGCGATGCTCATGCTGTGCTGGTGGTTCTTTCGCCTAAGTAAATAACGTTCTATATATTAACACATTTCTTCTCTTGTCTAATATATTAGATGTGATATTCTATATATTGTACAAACAAGATTCGATTTAATACCCATAAAGTGGAGCACGATATGACTGGTCGTTATCAACAGTTTCTTACTGAACAATTGGCGGAACTTAAATCAGAAGGTCTCTATAAGGCGGAACGAGTTATCACCTCACCGCAGAGCGCTACTATTAAAGTGAAAGATACAAATGACGGTGAGTTTATAAATTTTTGTGCCAATAACTATCTTGGCCTTTCCAATGACCAAACTCTTGTCGATACCGCGAAGGACGCGCTGGACAAATATGGGTATGGCATGTCTTCGGTTCGCTTTATTTGCGGAACCCAGGATATCCATAAGGAGCTGGAAAGCCGGCTGGCTAAATTCCTAAAAATGGAAGACGTTATTTTATATCCCAGTTGCTTTGATGCCAACGCCGGGCTATTTGAAACGCTACTGGGGCCGGAAGATGCGATTATTTCTGACGCTCTAAACCACGCGAGTATTATAGACGGCGTACGGCTTTGCAAAGCGAAGCGTTTTCGTTATGCCAACAATGATATGGCGGATCTTGAAGATTGCCTGAAGCAGGCAGAAACCGCACGCTTCCGACTGATCGCCACGGACGGCGTGTTTTCAATGGACGGTATTCTTGCCAACCTGCCAGCTATCTGTGATCTTGCGCAGAAATATGACGCTATGGTTATGGTCGATGATAGTCACGCCGTGGGATTCACCGGAAAAACTGGCGCAGGCACGCCGGAATTTTTCGGCGTTCAGGACCGGGTTGATATCATCACTGGTACGCTTGGTAAAGCCATGGGCGGCGCGTCCGGTGGCTATACGGCCGCTTCAAAAGAAATTGTTGAGTGGCTTCGTCAGCGTTCAAGGCCTTATCTTTTTTCAAATACATTGGCGCCCGTGATCGCCGCGACGTCGTGCAAGGTTATCGACCTTCTCGGGGAACGCAGCGATCTTCTTGAAAAACTGATTTGGAACAGTCAGTATTTCCGCGAAAAAATGACGGCCCTTGGATTTACATTGGCTGGGGCTGATCATGCTATAATCCCCGTGATGCTTGGCGATGCTAAACTAGCCAGTGAAATGTCCGAAAAACTTCTTGAACGGGGCATATTTGTCATTGGCTTCTCATTTCCGGTTGTGCCGAAAGGCCAGGCTAGAATAAGAACACAGATGTCCGCAGCCCACACGAAAGAACAGTTGGATCAGGCCATCGCTGCGTTTGCGCAAATTGGTCGTGAACTTAAAATCATCAAATAGGTATCATAATGAAAAGCCTTGTTAAATCAAAAGCAGAAGTCGGTATTTGGCTCGAAAATGTGGATATGCCGGAAATTGGCCATAATGACGTCTTGGTAAAGGTTCGAAAAACCGCCATTTGTGGCACAGATATTCACATATTTAACTGGGATGACTGGGCGCAGAAAACCATTCCTGTTCCGATGACCGTCGGCCATGAATTTGCCGGTGAAATCGTCGAGATAGGCTCGGAAGTAAGAGGGATGAATATTGGTGATCGGGTTTCCGCCGAAGGACACGTTACGTGTGGACACTGCCGCAAATGCCGCGCCGGTGAACGACATCTTTGCCGAAATACAGTCGGCATTGGCGTTAACCGCCCCGGTGCTTTTGCAGAATTTATAAGCGTACCCGCATCAAACATTTGCCTCCTGCCCGACAGCATAAGTGATGATTTGGGCGCTATGCTTGATCCGCTTGGCAACGCAGCACACACAGCACTTGAGTTTGACCTGGTAGGTGAAGATGTCTTAATAACAGGCGCTGGCCCCATCGGTATTATGGCCGTTGCCATCGCCAAACATGTGGGCGCGCGCCATATCGTCATCACAGATGTGAACGATACCCGGCTTAAAATTGCAAAGCAGATGGGAGCAACGCGTGCCATAAACGTAAACCGTCACGCCCTGAAGGATGTTATGGAAGACCTTCAGATGACCGAAGGATTTGATGTTGGTCTAGAAATGAGCGGTAATGCGAGAGCCTTTTCTGACATGCTCGACATCATGAACCACGGCGGCAAGATTGCCATGCTTGGCCTTATGCCCGAAGGCACAGCTATTAACTGGAACCATGTCATTTTCAAAGGTCTTGAAATTCGCGGCATTTATGGCCGAAGGATGTTTGAAACCTGGTATAAAATGATTGCTATGCTGGAAAGTGGGCTGGACTTGAGCCCCGTCCTTACCCATCACTTTGCAATAGACGATTATGCTGAAGCATTTGAAATTATGAGATCCGGAAACTCCGGAAAAGTAATTTTAGATTGGCAACCCTCATAAGAGATAAGCAATCAGTTCTTCTTTTTGTCCATGTTACCAGACTGTTCTTCAACTTCGCGATCCTCTGCAAATACGGCTTCGTAAATGACGTAGAAGATCAGGGCGATTATCCCAAACATAAATGCTTCGACCATAATATTATCCTATTGTCTCTTCTCGAATGCAGTTAAAAAAACTAAATTATTGTCATCAACAATTTTTTAGTAATTAGACTATATAACTGATACCATAAAATTTAGTTAAAGTAGAATACATTCATATATAGCACCTCGTTCTACTTCATTTTAGTTTGTATATGACAAAGGATATATATTGTGAGAGACATATTACTGGCCCTTTTTCTGATGTCCGCATTCCCGATGGTGCTTTATCGCTATCAGGTCGGGGCACTGGTAATTGCTTTTATCTCCTTTATGTATCCACAAAGCAATATGTATGGCTTTGCCCTTTCCATCGAATGGATAGACCTGTTTTTTATAGTTACAATCGCAAGCTATTTCTTTAAGCAGGGGTACAAGTCCTACACGCACCATCCGCTCATCACTGTCATCTTGATTTTATATACCTGGAGCACCATAACAACATTCATGGCGATAAATTATGATTACTCATATGATTCTTGGGAAAAGTTTTCCAAAGTATTGGTGATTGCACTATTGGTTTATGCCATGCTCGGAACAGAAAAGAGGATGGTTGCGCTCTTGAAAGTAATGGTTTTGTCTTATGGATTTTATGGTATCAAGGGAGGCTTATTTACCATAGCCAGTGGTGGAACTGCACATGTTCTAGGCCCTTTAAGCAGCTTCTTTCATGGAAATAATGAGATGGCACTAGTTCTTGTAATGACAGCCCCATTTATGTATTTCTTTTATTCGCACGCCGAAAATATTTACCAGCGATATTTTGCGCTATTTTGTGCCGTATTGTCTGCGATTGCAGTGCTAGGTACACAATCAAGAACTGGTTTTGTCGCATTGATTGTTTGCTTGCTCTATTTCACTTGGCTGCAAAAAAAGCTCTTCAGGGCGATCCAAATTTTGGTTCCAATAGCCTGCGTGGCCTACTTCTTTATGCCAGATAGCTGGACCGAACGTATGGCGACTACAAACGAACTACAAACTGACAGTTCGTTCCAGGGACGAGTTGATATGTGGTATGCGTCGCTTAGAATTGTAAATGACAATCCTGTTACGGGTGGGGGTTTCGATGTTATCTTTGTTCCGGAAGTCATAAGCAGATACGTTCCGATAGGTGTGGACGCCCGTGCCATTCATTCCGCCTATTTTCAGGCTTTGGCCGAACACGGCTATGTTGGGTTTGTGTTATTCTTAATTATGCTCTTTTACACTTATAACATCGCGAGAAGGATGGCCAGACAGAGCAAAAACGTAGATAATGGCGCCTGGTTTTACGATTACAGCATTGCCTTAAGAAGCTCAATTATGGCCTATCTTGTGATTGGCTTAACAACAAATATTGCTTTTTTTGATTTGCTTTATTTCTTAATGATTGCCACCGCTATTGCCGACAATACTTTACAAAGAAAACTCAAGCCAGTGGAATATCACCCGCATTTGCGGGTGGTAGCTCCCGCCTGATACTTATAAATTAAACGCAGGCGATGGTGATGCCTTTTTTCTCAAGATACTTTTGGTGATACTCTTCGGCGGGCCAAAATTTATCGGCCGGACTAATTTCAGTAACAATCGGATCATTAAATTTGTCGGTGCTGTCCATGGCCGCTTTAGATTGCTCAGCAGCCCTCTTTTGCGCGTCGTTGAGATAGAAAATCGCAGACCGATATTGGTTCCCCGTATCCGGACCTTGTCGGTTTAGAGTTGTGGGATCATGGAACTCCCATAGATTATCAAGAAGCTGCTCGTAGGAAACCGTTTCAGGATCATAGGTGATTTCAATAGCTTCTGCATGACCCGTGATTTTGCCGCACACGTCTTCATAGGTTGGATCCGTGGTGTCACCCCCAATATAACCCACTCTCGTTTCGCTGACACCGCCCACCTTCGAAAACTTAAGTTCTACACCCCAAAAGCACCCTGCAGCAAAAATTGCTTTTTCCATTCTGAATTCCATTTCCATTTTAAGTCGACCATGCGACGATATGTGATATTATCTATAGATATTCTATCATAATGAAAAGTCAATAAGATGAAAAAAACAGACAGTGAATGGCGATCTTCCCTTAGCGCGGAAGAATATCAGGTTACAAGATGCGCCAGCACGGAACATCCCTTCAGTGGAAAATATAACGACCACAAAGAAACAGGCACCTATATCTGCACCTGCTGTAAGAAGCCTCTTTTTTCTTCAGATGCAAAATACGATAGCGGCAGTGGTTGGCCCAGTTATTATGCGCCGTTCAGTGAACAAGCCATCGACATACATCGCGACAAAAGCCACGGCATGATCCGAGAGGAAGTAAAATGCAAAAATTGCGCCGCCCATCTTGGCCACGTGTTTGCAGACGGGCCGCCGCCAACCGGTCTGCGCTACTGTATTAACAGCTTATCTTTGGATTTTAATTCAGAAGAGGATTAGGCGCCAATTTTAATCGAACGCTTCTTCCCATTTACCTTGGGTAGAGGCACGAGAATATTCTGTTGCCCGGTTTTCAAAGAAATTGGCATGCTCAATTCCGTTTAAGATCTCATCCATCCAGGGGAGTGGGTTATTTCCAACGAAATAGATAGGGTTGAGAGCAAGCTGAGTAAGGCGACGATCCGCTATATAACGGATGTAATCCTTCACTTCCTGCGCTGTCAATCCTTCAATATCACCCATCTCAAAGGCTAGATCGATAAAGGCATCTTCATGGTCGACAATGGTTTTACAAGCATTGACTAAATCGTTTTGAAGTTCCTCAGTCCATACTTCCGGATTTTCATGCACGAAGGTATGAAAAAGCTTTATGATCGATGTCATATGTAGCGTTTCATCGCGTACCGACCATGTGACAATTTGCCCCATACCCTTCATTTTGTTAAAGCGCGGAAAATTCATCAAAATCGCGAAGGACGCAAACAATTGAAGTCCTTCTGTAAAGGCGCCAAATACAGCAAGTGTCTTGGCGATGTCTTCTTTCGTGTCGACCCCCCACATCTGCATATAGTCGTATTTCGCCTTCATTTCTTCGTATCCAAGAAATGCTTCGTATTCCGATTCAGGAATACCGAGTGTGTCAAGCAGATGACTATAGGCTGCCACATGAACCGTTTCCATGTTTGAAAAAGCGGCCAGCATCATTTGTACTTCTGTTGGTTTAAAAACACGGCCATATTTTTGCATATAGCAATTGTTTACTTCCACGTCAGCCTGGGTGAAAAAGCGAAAAATTTGCATCAGCAAATTGCGCTCTGACTCAGAAATTTTCATATTCCAGTCTTTAATATCATCAGCCATCGGTACCTCTTCCGGAAGCCAATGCACGCGTTGTTGCGTCAACCAGGCATCATATGCCCAAGGGTACTCGAATGGTTTATAGTAGATGCGTTCCTTAAGTAAGGCCATGATATTACCTAGTAATTTTATGAGTTATTGACAAGAAAGGCACTCTTCGTAATCCGAGGATTCCTGTGCCTTTGCCATCGCTTTTAGCATTTCTTCTTTTGCGCCCTCGCCGGAAGCTTCCGAACTTTCTGCGCGCTGGATAGAAAGAGAACGACAATAATAAAGGCTTTTTAAGCCTTTCTTCCAGGCCTGGAAATGAATTTGATGGAGATCCCGTTTATGAACATCGGCCGCTAGGAAGATGTTGACCGATTGCGCCTGATCGACCATCGGCGCCCTGTCAGCAGAATGTTCAACCACCCAACGCTGGTCCAGCTCAAACGCCGTTTTAAACACATCTTTTTCGTGATCTTCAAGGAAATCAAGATGTTGTACGGATCCACCATTAACGGTAATATTTGACCATACTTCATCGGTATTTTTGCCTTTTTCTTCCAGCAGTATTTTCAGTGCACGGTTGCGCACGTTGAAAGATCCGGAAAGTGTCTTTTGCGTAAAGCTGTTGGCAGCAATTGGCTCAATTCCGGGACTTGCTCCACCGCAAATGATAGAAATAGACGCTGTTGGTGCAATCGCGGTTTTATTGGAAAAGCGCTCCATCATGCCGTAATCAGCCGCATCAGGGCAGGCACCCTTTTCATGCGCCAAGGTTACGGATGCTTTATCAACACCTTCCTTGATATGGCTAAAAATCTTTCTATTCCAAACTTGCGCCATTACGCTTTCAAACGGAATCATGCGATCCTGCAAGAAGGAATGGAAGCCCATTGCGCCAAGACCAACACTGCGTTCACGCATTGCCGCATATTTAGCGCGCGACATTGAATCAGGTGCTCTATCGATAAAATCCTGAAGAACATTATCAAGAAACCGCATCAGATCTTCTATGAATAGATCATGGTCTTTCCATTCATCATATTTTTCAAGATTAATAGAAGAAAGGCAGCATACTGCCGTCCTCTGTTCACCAAGGTGGTCAATCCCGGTTGGCAGGGTAATTTCACAACAAAGATTAGATGTTTTAACATTAAGACCGGCCAGTTTATGATGCTCCGGAGTCGCATCATTGACATGATCGATGTAAAGGATATATGGCTCACCGGTTTCAATGCGAGCGGTGAGAATTCTGACCCAGAGATCGCGGGCTGACACGGTTTTTTGAACAGCGCCATCATGAGGGCTGGTCAGGGCCCATTCTTCGTCAGCTTCAACTGCACGCATAAAGGCATTTGAAACGGCTATGCCATGGTGAAGGTTTAGGGCTTTGCGATTGGGGTCCCCTCCGGTCGGGCGGCGAATTTCAATGAACTCTTCTATTTCCGGGTGGCTGATAGGCAGATAAACCGCGGCACTTCCGCGGCGCAGTGACCCTTGTGAGATTGCCAAAGTCTGGCTATCCATCACACGGATAAACGGGATAATCCCTGATGTCTTTCCGTTGGTGCTGACATCTTCACCAATTGAGCGAAGATTGCCCCAATAACTTCCAATGCCACCACCCTTGGAAGCAAGCCATACATTTTCGTTCCAAAGTCCTACGATGCCTGCAAGGCTATCGTTTGCTTCATTGAGAAAACAGGAAATCGGAAGACCACGTTTCGTTCCGCCATTGCTTAGAACGGGGGTTGCGGGCATAAACCAAAGGCGGCTGATATAATCATAAAGACGTTGAGAATGAGCTTCATCATCACCATAAAAACTGGCGACACGGGCAAACATATCCTGAAATGTTTCGCCGGGCATAAGATACCGGTCGGTAAGAGTCGCCTTGCCAAAATCTGTGAGCAAGTCGTCTCTACTTTCATCGGTAATTACACGTGAATGATCTTTAACCTGAATAGTTTCGTTAAGCACTGACGCAGACAATATTTCCACTCCCTTTAATCCAACCCGAACATTCTTCCAGGCCAAAAGTATTTTTTATAAAACGACTCCGGAAAGGCCAATATTTTACTATAGAATTCATAAATTATGAACCAATTGGCGGTTTTCTCAGTGCGTTTCTTGTATTTTTTTAAGCAACTACATTTTGTTCGATAACAAACAAATCACCCTAATTATTATTATAAACTTAGCTAGAGTATTGTAGTATAATCATTTTCTTGATTGCTACCCTTAAAAAATTCAAATAACACAAGATATGGTATTTGCGCGGTGCCCTAATGTCAATAACTAGTATGTCGCATTTTTCTAAAATTTTACAAACTTCATTATTTCTGCGGCCTACGGCACTAAAAATAATTTATTTATTTCGTGACTTAAGTTTTCGGGTCGGTATGGCCTCAAGCGGATTGTCGGGCCACGGGTGTTTAGGGTAACGACCTTTCATCTCTTTTTTAATCTCAGGATAGGAATTTTGCCAAAATCCAGCCAGATCAGTGGTGATTTGAAGCGGCCTTCCAGCCGGCGAAAGAAGATGCACGGTCACCGCGTTTTGGCCGTTCAATATGGTCGGCGTATCAAGGGCACCAAACATTTCCTGCAACTTAACAGCCAGCACCGGTGGATCTGCTTCATAATTCAGTGCAATATTGGACCCGCTCGGTACCTTCATGTGGGTGGGGGCTAAGCGCTCCAATAATTGTTGCTGGTCCCAGCTAAGGCTGTTTTTCAAAATAGTGTAGAGATCAAGTTTCTTAAGAGCCGCCCGACTGTTGATATTTTCCAAATACCCTCCCAACCACTTTTCAAGCTGATCCAGTAGCCCTTCATCGGTGAAATCCGGAAAATCTGGCTCGACACTGTTCCTAATAAGTTGAGCCCTTTTTCTGAGCGCCAGACTTTTTTTGTCCCACGGCAACACATCAAGACCCATTTTTTTGATCCCTTTGATCATCGCATTGCGTATTTCGTCGGGATCTGGGTCAATTATTTTATTGGCATCAAGTGTCATTTTGCCGAGTGCTTTTTTATTCACACTCCTAACCGTTTGACCTTGTGTGTCCCACTCAACAGTTTGCTCCTCTCTAATAAGATCCTTGAACGTGTCCTCTAAATCATTCTTCGTCACCGGAGCCGCCAAATAAATACGTGCGTCGCGTTCGCCTTTATCAAGCTGCGCCACTGCTATAAACTTGTCCACAACGAGTGGGTCGTTCTCTAGTAATCTGGCGCCTCTCCCGCCGGAGAGCAAATATACGGGCGAAGCAGCGCTACGCTGTCCCCCTATTCGGTCAGGAAAGGCCAGCGCCAGAACCAGTCCAGATTTTGAAATCTCCAGTGCGCTGTCAGCAATGTTGTGAGCCCGTTGCCAGATGCTTATCTGGCGGAGAATTGATTTGGCTCGGCCAATTTTGCAACCTAGCATTTTTGCTTTACTTATACGGCCGCTCTTAACATGAGCGAGCGCCTCAACACGAAGCCGAAGATCAACCGTTTTCATATTGTCCGGTAAATGAAGCAGGTCCCGTTCCTGAAGCAGTGCAGCGATGGTCAACGCCAACAGACCGTGGCCATGATTTTTGGCGGTTAAGATCATATGGGCAAGCCGTGGTGACATGGCAAACCGTGCCATGGCCTTACCGTGAACTGTAATCCGTCTTTGGTCATCAAGTGCGCCAAGCGATTGTAGCAGTTCCTTCGCCCGGCCCATTGCCACAGGGTCCGGCAGGTCCAGCCATTTGAGTGCCGCAGCATCATCTATCCCCCAAAGCGCTAAATCCAGCGCCAAAGGCGTCAGATCGACCTTCATTATCTCCGGAATCTCAAACGGCTTTAAGGCTCGGTTTGCCGCTTCGCTCCATAGTCGGTAACATATTCCCTCCTCCAGTCGACCAGCGCGGCCAGCCCTTTGTTCGGCTGATGCCCTAGAAAGCATAGTTGTCTCAAGTCCGGTCATGCCACTGGTTACATCGAAAACCGCACTTCTTTGTAGACCACTGTCTATAACGACGCGAATCCCTTCTATGGTAAGGCTGGTTTGGGCGATATCGGTCGCAAGGACCACTTTACGAACACCACCTGTGGCGGGTTTGATCGCCAAATCCTGATCTTCAAATGACATCATCCCGTAGAGAGGGCACACTATGACATCCTGATCCAGCGTGGCAGATTCAAGAGCATTTTTTGTTCTTTCAATTTCGCCAGCCCCTGGCAAAAAGGCTAGTATACTACCCTGCTCCGTCTTTAGAGCGCGTGTGATTGCCGATGCCATTTCATCCACGATGGGGCGAGTTGGTTTGTTCTCGAGATATCTATACTCAACAGAAAAACTGCGTCCCTCACTAGTGATTAGCGGCGCATCATTCAAAAGGCTGGCGATCCGCTCACCATCAAGTGTTGCCGACATGACCAAGACCTTAAGGTCATCCCGAAGCCCTTCCTGAACATCAAGACTTAGAGCGAGGCCAAGATCCGCTTCAATGGACCGTTCATGAAATTCGTCAAAGATCAAAAGCCCGACATCTTTGAGCTCCGGATCGCTTTGAAGTTTACGAATCAGAACCCCTTCGGTGACCACTTCGATGCGGGTTTTTGGTCCCACCTTACTATCCATTCTCACCCTGTAGCCAACAGTTTCCCCCACATTTTCACCGAGCGTTTCGGCCATACGCCTTGCCGAAGCCCGCGCTGCCAGACGTCGAGGCTCAAGCATAATAATCTTTTTTCTCACCAGCCACTTTTCGCCGAGCAGTTCCAGAGGTACCACGGTTGTTTTACCTGCACCCGGTGGCGCTTGCAATACCACGTTACTCCGTTCCGATAGTGCTTCCTTCAACTTTGGAATAATTTCATGAATTGGCAGTGTATCGGTCATATCATCTTCTTTAGTTGCAGACTTCTTCAATGTAAGTATTCTAATTTAACCACTTAAATGGCATCTTATTCTAAAATATTCTTTTGTTTGCCTTGCTAGTAAAAGAATATTCTTCTAATTTTAGCATTTTTAAACTTGCCTTTTTAAAATCCACACTGTAGATATAGCGCTTGGATACAGTTATAGACTGCAGTACTGGCGTGTTAAACCCTGTTTAACATATTCGCCCGCTGCAGTTGTCTACTAAATTGCTGAGCAAGGATCATAATCGATTTCCCGAATTGGAAACGTGGTTCGTGTCGCTCGGCCTGACGCGTGTTGGAAAAATATTTTTCGGCCGCTAATAGTATGACATATTTATAGTTATAAGGAAGAAGTTTAGATGACCCATCAGGTGCCATTAAATAGTCGCGGACTGCCCATTTCACAGGGCCTTTATAATCCTGAAAACGAGCATGACGCTTGCGGCATCGGGTTTCTTGCCAATATTAAAGGCGAGAAGTCGCATGCCATTGTAAAACAAGGTTTGCAAATACTCGAAAATCTCACTCACCGCGGGGCGGTTGGTGCCGATCCCCTTGCCGGTGACGGCGCGGGTATTCTGTTGCAGATTCCTGATGAATTTATGCGCGCTGAAACAAAAAATCTAAAAATCACCTTACCCAAGCAAGGTCAGTACGGCATTCTGATGATCTTCCTGCCCCACGAGAAAGAAACGCGGGAAATAATCAAGAAAACATTCGAAGATCTTGTGACACAGGAGGGACAAAAGTTCCTCGGTTGGCGAGATGTGCCAACAGACAATTCAAAGTTTAGCGATAATGTAAAATCGACCGAACCTTTCATTGCTCAAGGCTTTGTCGGCCAAGCTGATGACATCACTCGTAATGCTGATTTTGAGCTTAAGCTTTATATAATCCGCAAGCAGCTTTCGAACATCGTCATTGATATGCAGGAAAATACCAGCGCTTACTATGCGTGCAGCTGTTCAAGCCGTACCATTCTTTATAAAGGTATGCTTCTCGCGGGTCAGGTGGGTGAATATTACACTGACCTCACCGATGAGCGGGTCAAATCGGGCCTTGCGCTTGTTCACCAGCGCTTTTCCACCAATACATTCCCCACTTGGAGCCTGGCGCAACCCTTTCGTTTGGTCTGTCATAACGGCGAAATTAATACTGTACGCGGTAATGTAAACTGGATGGCGTCGCGCCGATTTAATATGGAATCGAGCGTCATCGGAGAAGATCTTGCTAAGCTGTGGCCGCTGATCCCGGAGGGGCTGTCTGATACCGCCTGTTTCGATAACGCGCTCGAACTTTTGGTGGCGGGTGGCTATAGCATCATGCATGCGATGACGATGCTTATCCCCGAAGCCTGGGCAGGAAATCCCCTTATGGGTGCTGAACGTCGCGCTTTTTACGAGTATCACGCCGCTTTGATGGAACCATGGGACGGCCCGGCCGCTGTTGCCTTTACGGATGGCATTCAAATTGGCGCTACACTTGACCGTAATGGCCTGCGCCCTGCACGCTATATCGTCACCGATGACGATATGGTGATCCTCGCCTCCGAATCAGGGGTACTACCGATAAAAGAAGAAAATATTGTTCAGAAATGGCGCCTACAACCCGGCAAGATGTTGCTGATAGATACAGCAGAGGGCCGGATCATTTCCGACGACGAGATTAAGAATGAAATGGCAAGGGCATTTGACTATCAGGATATCCTAAACCGTACTCAGATTAAACTTGAAGAGCTCCCGGCTGAAGTATCTCCGCAGCCAGCCAGTGGTGTTGACCTTTTGCAAAAACAACAAGCTTTTGGCTATACACAGGAAGATCTAAAACTATTGTTCCCACCCATGGTCACCAGCGGTCAGGAAGCCCTTGGCTCAATGGGGACGGACACGCCAATTTCGGCGCTTTCTGATAAATCAAAGCTGCTTTATACTTATTTCAAGCAAAATTTTGCTCAGGTTACAAACCCGCCCATTGACCCGATCCGCGAAGAGGCGGTGATGTCACTGGTGTCCTTCATCGGCCCAAGACCAAATCTTCTTGATCTTGAAGTAAACGGCACCAACAAGCGCCTTGAGGTGAGCCAACCGATCCTGCGCAATCAGGATCTGGAAAAGATCCGCACTATCGGCGATATACCGGACAATGATTTCAGGACCATTACAGTAGACTGTACTTACGACGCGGCAACCGGCGCCAAGGGTATGAACAATGCCATCGAAAGCATTTGTCTGCTTGCGGAAGTTGCCGTGATTGAAGGTGACAACATAATTATTCTGTCTGACCGCAATGTGTGCGAAGACAAAATAGCCCTGCCGGCTCTACTCGCCACATCAGCAGTACATCACCACTTGATTCGTAAAGGGCTTCGTACGTCTGTGGGGCTTGTTGTTGAAACGGGTGAAGCCCGCGAAGTTCATCATTTCTGTGCACTGGCTGGCTATGGTGCCGAGGCTATTAACCCTTATCTTGCTTTTGAAACAATTGAAAATATGTTGCCACAACTTCCGGAAGAAGTGAATGTGCATACGGCGAAATTACGTTATGTGAAGGCCATTAATAAAGGTATCCTCAAGGTGATGTCAAAAATGGGGATCTCCACATATCAGTCTTATTGCGGTGCACAGGTTTTTGATGCCGTTGGCCTTAACAACACATTCATTGAGCACTATTTCACCAACACAAAATCCGCTATCGAAGGGGTTGGGCTATCTGAAATTGCGAAAGAAACCGTGATGCGGCACACCCAGGCATTCGGCGAAAGTCTGATCTATAAAAAATCTCTTGATGTGGGCGGCGACTATGCAGTGCGCATACGTGGTGAAGCACATCAGTGGAATTCTGACAGTATCAGTGCGCTTCAACATGCAGTGCGTAGCGGCTCGTCCGAAACTTATGACGAGTACTCACGGACAGTCAATGAGCAAGCTGAAAAATTAATGACCCTTCGCGGTCTGTTCAAGATTAAACCAATGGGAAAAGCTATCCCCATTGATCAAGTTGAAAGCGCCGCAGACATCGTCAAGCGCTTTGCCACCGGCGCTATGTCCTTCGGGTCCATCAGTCGCGAAGCCCATACGACGCTTGCTATTGCCATGAACCAAATTGGCGGCAAATCAAATACAGGCGAAGGCGGCGAGGAGCCTGACCGCTTTACCCCGGACCGAAATGGCGACTTGCGGCGCAGCGCCATCAAACAGGTGGCTTCTGGCCGCTTTGGAGTAACAACAGAATATCTCGTGAACGCAGACGATATTCAGATCAAGATGGCGCAGGGTGCGAAGCCCGGTGAAGGCGGACAGCTACCTGGGCATAAAGTTGATCCGGTGATCGCCAAAGTACGGCATTCTACACCGGGGGTTGGCCTGATTTCGCCGCCGCCCCATCATGACATCTATTCCATTGAAGATCTGGCCCAGCTAATTTACGATCTTAAGAACGTTAATCCGATCGCGCGGATCAGTGTGAAACTGGTTTCTGAGATTGGTGTTGGCACTGTTGCGGCGGGCGTTTCAAAGGCAAAAGCCGATCATG